>PUKM01000199.1 GCA_003552325.1 Natrialbaceae archaeon
ACACACGCCCCCGACCTCGAGCGCGTGAGCCTCCATCCGCTCTTTGCGCCCGAACGGGCACCCGGCTCGATTGCGGCCGTCTCCGCTGCATCGGGCCCCGTCACTGACCGCCTGCTCGAGGCGCTCACGGCTAGCGGAAACACGATCCTCGAGACGACCGCAGCTGAACACGACCGGGCAATGTCGTCCGTCCAGGCGGCCACACACGCCGCCGTGCTCGCGTTCGCGTTGAGTGCCGAACCGGTCCCAGACGGATTTGAGACGCCCATTTACGACGAACTGTCGACGCTCGCTGCGTACGTCACCGGCGGCACGCCACGCGTCTACCGAGATATTCAGGAGACCTTCGACGGTGCAGACGACGTCGCGGCCGCGGCTCGAGCCGTCGCTGTGGCGGAAGGCGAGGAGTTCGATGCTCTCTACGAGCGGGCAGCCGAGCAGTGGGCCGCCGCCGACGAGGAGCTCACTGGCCAGTCCGAGAACACGACCATCCACAGCGGTGACGACGAATGACTGACCACCGAGCAGCCGTCCGAGCAAACGCACAGTACCTCCGCCAGGTCCGACCGATCGATCCCGAAGAGATCAGCAGCTATATCGACGGCGAGCCACACCCTGCCGTGGTTCGGCAACTCCTGCGCGAGCAAGCAACGGATCTCGACCTCCTCGAGCGTGCGGACGGCACGTTCGTTCCGGTTGCAGACGAGCCGGTCCCTCCGCAGTCGCTCGACCGTAACCCGATCACGGCGTTTCCAGCACGGTACGCCACCCGTCTGGAGGACGAACTGGTCGAGCGCTACGGCGTCAACTGGCACGAAGGGCCCACGGGTGACGTCCTCCGGTCGACGCTCCGCCGACTCAAAGCGCAGTACCTCGAGCGTCAGGACGTGACCTACGACGAGGACGTCGCCGCCGCTTACGCGATTTATCACCTGCCAGGGTACTACGCAGCCATGCAGTACGTCCTCGAGGATTTGACGGCCCGTGGACTCCTGGGACGGAGCCTCCGCGTGCTCGACATCGGCGCTGGTGTTGGCGGCCCGGCACTCGGTCTCTGTGACTATCTTCCCGACGGCGCCCTCCTCGAGTATCACGCCGTCGAACCCGGCGATGGCGCGGCCTATCTCGAGGCCTTGCTCGAGGAAACCGGACGGAACGTCCATCCGACGGTTCATCGACGGCCCGTGGAATCGTTCGAGCCGCCATCGGGCGAGGATGGAACAGTGGGCGGCTTCGACCTCGTCTGTCTCTGTAACGTCCTCAGCGAACTCGAGGATCCAGAAACCGTCCTCCGGCAGGCTCTCGAGTGGACGGCGCCCGACGGGACGCTCCTGGCGATGGCCCCCGCCGACAAAAACGCCAGTATCGAACTGCGTCGCCTCGAGCGCGCCGTCGAGGATACAACGGTGACACCAGCCGGGCTCACTGGGGGAACTGAGAGTGAGGAAAACGACAGCGGAGGCGAGGAGAACACTGATACCCGAACCGTCACCGTCTACGGCCCCACCGTCCGCCTCTGGCAGGGTGAACGGCCCACCGACCGCGGCTGGTCCTTCGACGTCCGCCCCGACCTCGACGTGCCCGCTTTCCAGGCGAACCTGGACGAGGTGGGCGATGGGGATACGGCTGGCGAATTCGTGAACGTCGACGTCCAGTTCTCGTACGCCCTCTTCCGTCTCGATGGCACGCGCCACATCGACCACACCCTCGAGGGGACGGGACAGGCGAAGATGGCCGAGATGGATCGCCACGTCACCGATCGGGTCGACCTGACGGCGGCGAAGCTGAGCCACTCGTTGAGTGAGACGGGGGCACGACGCGGTCATGGGCCGGCCCCGAATCCGGTGTTCAAAATTAGCGACGGGAGTGAAGCCGTCGACCACTACGCTGTCCTCACCGCCGAAACCGATCTCAACAGACCGCTCGTCGATGCCGCCTACGGGGCTCTCCTATCGTTCGAGAACGTCCTCGTCCTCTGGAACGACGACGAAGGGGCCTACAACCTCGTGGTGGACGATGAAACGATCGTCGACCGCCTGGCCTGACATGTGCGGACACGGCGGGCAACACCCTCGCCATTGCCCGCAAACGGTGGACTTTTCGAGTTCGCAACATACTGGAAGATATGAGCGACTCTCTCGAGATTCTCTTAACCAACGACGACGGTATCGATAGCCCTGGCATCCGCGCGCTCTACGATGGGCTGAGCGACGTCGGAGACGTCACCGTCGTTGCACCTGCTACCGACCAGAGCGCCATCGGCCGCGCCATCTCCCACGAAGTCGACGTGACCGAACACGAACTCGGGTACGCCGTCGGTGGCACCCCCGTCGACTGCGTGGTCGCCGCCCTCGCCGAGCTGTTCCCGGGCCCACAGCACGAACCCGACCTCGTCGTCTCCGGCTGTAACAGAGGCGCGAATTTGGGGGAGTACGTCCTGGGTCGCTCCGGTACCGTCAGCGCCGCCGTCGAAGCCGCCTTCCACGGGCTTCCCGCCATCGCCGCCTCGCTGTACGTTCCCGCCGTCGGCGACATCGCGTTCGAAGAGATCACGACGACACCCGATCAGTATACGCTCGCCGTCGACGCCACGACCTATCTCGCCGAACACGCCCTCGATAACGGGGTCTTCGACACCGTCTCGTACCTCAACGTGAACGCGCCGATCCCGAGCAGCGTCAGCGACGAAGTCGATCTCGCCCCACTCGAGCTCACCCGGCCATCGAAACGCTACGAAATGGATGCCGTCCGCACGGACGACGGCCTCGTCGTCACCGACCGTGTCTGGGAAGAGATGGACCCCTCGATTATCCCCGACCCCGAGGGAACGGACCGCCGCGCCGTCGCCGAGGGACGGATCAGCGTCACACCGCTTACCGTCCCTCACTCCGTCACGGATGCTGAGACGTTGCTGGATCTGGTCGACGGCTTCGCCGGCCTCGAGCGCCCGACCGAAGCCTCTGCTGAGACCGACGACTGACCACACCAATGGCGATCATCGAAATCGAATACTGTCACTCCTGTGGCTTCCTCGAGCGCGCACTCAGCGTCCAGGAAGCGACGTTGCGTGCGCTCGCACCGACGGTCGAGGCGGCGACGCTTGCCGTGGGTGACCACGGGGTGTTCGTCGTCCGGGTGGACGGCGAAATCGTCTTCGACGTCACGACGGACACCTTCGACGTCGACGCCATCGTTCGTGCCGTCCGTCGTGCGTGTGACGAGCGCTCGCGGTGACGGCTCTCCCCACCGTTCTCGAGCCGAGATTGTCTCGAAAACCGAGTCGACGCCACACACATATACCCATGCAAGCATATGGATTAGATAGACCCGCATCCCCCCTGGTGACTGGTGATCACAACAATGGTACTCAACTCACTCCGAGACCGCCTCTCTTCGCTCTTCGGATCGGACACAGACGACACGGACGCACAGTCATCGACCGACGGTGGTACGGCCGCCACAGCCCCGCCATCGGCAGACGAAGAACGGCTCAGTTACGCCGAGCAGGTTGAATACGGCGTCGACGAGCGCGACCTCTCCGACGAGGACCGGATTCTCCGCCTGCTGGTCAAACGCGGTGGACGCGTCGATGAAACGACGATCCTCGAGGAAACGGGGTGGAGTGAAGACCACCTGGAAACCGTCGTCACCGAGATGGAAGACGACGACCAGATCAGCGCGATTACCGTCGGCCGAAAACACGTCATCTGCCGACGTGGGTTCGAACCGAAAGGGTATCGCTCGCACCTCCACGAGTGAGGCTACGTGACCGCAGGCACGCAGTAGTGCGTTGGACCGTTTACTCCCCGGACGACACCTGACACAGCGCTTTCTCGCTTCTCGAGACGGGCACGCTCGCGTCTCCTGAAATCTCGATCACTCCCCACGCCGCAGACGGTGTCTCGTGTGTGGCCTCGGTGAGGGGCGTCTCGACGGCGAGACGGCAGGTCGACGCGTCGAACACATTCGACTTCTGCACCAGATTTCTCTTGAGTCGTCCGTCCGTACCGGTCGTCGAATGCGCATCGTACTCGGGAGCTGCCACGATCCCGCCCTCGACCCACTGGCCGTTGAACCCCTCAGTCTCGGCATTTTCTTTCTCATCGGGCTGCTCGGTGGCGCACACTGTCTTGGGATGTGTGGACCACTGGTGACCGTCTACGCCGACCGGCTCACGGAAACCGATGGGGGGCGAACCGACGTCTTGACCCTCCGTGATATCCGCCAGCACGGGTTGTTCAATCTCGGCCGAGCAACGAGCTACGCACTGCTCGGTGGACTGTTCGGTCTCGCGGGAACGGTGGCGTTCGTCACTCCCCGAACCCTCTCCACCGTTGTTACCGACGTCCATCTCTTTGCCGGCGTCATCGTCGGACTCATCATTATCGCGCTCGGCGTGAGCTACCTCACCGGACGAACCTCGCTCGGTGGGGGCGTCTCTATCCCGATTTTCGGGCCGTTGCTCGCACGCATCCAGGGTCGGTTGCTCGCTCACGTCGACGAATGGGTTGGCGACGTTCGGATCGTCGGTCTCGGTGGTGCTCACGGTCTGTTGCCCTGTCCGATCATCTATCCGGCCTACCTGTACGCGTTTATTCTCGGGTC
Organism: Natrialbaceae archaeon; assembly: GCA_003552325.1. Lineage (GTDB taxonomy): Archaea > Halobacteriota > Halobacteria > Halobacteriales > Natrialbaceae > Natronosalvus. The sequence goes on from PUKM01000199.1 coordinate 4,606, forward strand.
GCCGGTTGCCGGGGCCGCCTCCCTCGCTGTCCTCGGACTGGGGACGATCCCATCGCTGTTTCTGTACGCGACGCTCTTTCAGTCGGTGAGCCCCCAGACACGACTCCGTCTACATCGCGTCCTCGGCGTCGCGTTCATCGTCCTCGGGTACATCCCACTTCAGCATGGACTGGCGAGTATCGGTGTTCCACTCCCGCATCCGAATATTCCGTACTATCAGCCGCTGTGATTCGGTTATTGAACCAGTCGGGTTATTCTCTCGAGGTCCAAAGGCGCCCATATGGATCGGCGAGCCTACCTCGGTGCACTTGGAACGGGCGGGACACTCGCGCTGGCAGGATGTGTGAGTGGTATCTTCGAAGACCAACCCGAGGACGTTATCCTCTCACCATCCGACGACCAGCACGCAGAGAGCAGTACCCTTCCTTACCCTGCCTATGGGGAACCCATCCCCTCGTTCGAGCTCCCCGACCCGCTGCGTGACGCCGTTATCGATACCGACCAACTGGACACGACACATCTCATCACGACCTTCTTCGCGGCGTGCCCAGCTGAATGTGGAGTGCTGATCAGACGGCTGGCCGAGATACAGTCGATGACGAACGACAACGGACTCACCGATGCCGTCGACTACCTGGTGATCACGTTCGACCCAGAACGCGATGACGCCGACATGCTCCGAGAGAACGCCCAGATGCACACCGTCGACCTCGAGGCCGGCAACTGGTATTATCTCCGTCCGGACGATGACGAAGAAGCCAGCGACATCGTCGAAGACAAACTCGGACTCGAGTACGAGCGGATCGACGAGAGCGAACGCATGGACACCTACGATTTTAACCACATCGTCGTCACGTTCCTCGTCAATCCCGAGGGCGTCGTCGAGCGCGCCTATCGCGGTGAGGCCCTCAATCGCGAACAGGTTGCTTCCGACATCGAAACTGTCGTCTCAAACTCGTAGTCGCACTCGAGTGGTGGCTGCAGGTTCACGAGGGTGGAGGTCGCACTCTCGAGGGTGTTGTCATCGCCGACGCCGGAACGATATCTTGAGTGTGGCACGTGACGGGCGATGAACTCCGAGAGACGCCTGTGCTGTCTGATTTCGCATCGATAACGCTGGCTTCGCCTAGATTTGAACCCGAAGGAAGACGTTCGCTCGGTTCGCTCGCGCTGGGACTTCCGGGGCTTCAAACCCCGGCTTCGACGAAAATAGCCACGGCTCGTGAGTTTGCTCGCCGTGGATAATTATGGACTCGCCGGGATTTGAACCCGGGGCCTCTCCCATGCCAAGGGAGTGATCTACCACTGATCTACGAGCCCGCGTGTGCAACCACAGCTTTCCGGTGAGCATAGATAAACCCCTCGAATTGTCCCAGAGTCAGCCGCTATCAGTCGGTTTTGCGTCACCATATCACACAGTCGCTCGAGACTGTTGGTACCAAACCCGACACCCAGCAGCTTCGAGTTTAAGTACAAACGGGCGGCGACCGGCGGTATGGGTTTGCACTTCAGAACGGCGACGGGGGTTTTCCTGCAAACGATGCCCTTCGTCCTGTTGCGGCTTGGAATCGGCCTCGGGCTGGGGCTCGCGACGGTACTGTACTTCGGTGTCATCGGTTGGATCGGCTACGCCCTCGTGGAGGCCGGCACGGTCTCGGGCTGGATCGCACTCGTTGGGCTTCTCATCGCAGTGGCACTGTTCGTCAAGGCCTGGCGATTGCTCGTTCGATACGTCCTCTATCTGGTGAAAGCGGCGCACATCGCGGTCATCGCCGAAATCGTCCACACGGGTGCGGTCCCGTCGAACCAGGTCTCCTACGGCATCGAACAGGTCCGAACACATTTCACCGAAGCGAGCGCCCTCTTCGCCGTCGACATGGTGGTCAAAGCGGTCATCACGCAGTTCAACCGTGGGGTACTCTCGGTTTCGAATCTCGTCTCGTTCGTGCCGAACCTCCAGCAACTCATCCGTCTGGTGGGTCGCGCCATCGCGATCGCGGCGTCATACATCGACGAGGCGATTATCGCGCACATGTTCCTCAGCGAAGAGGAGAATCGCTGGCGAGCCGCGAGTGACGGACTCGTGCTTTACG
>PUKM01000286.1 GCA_003552325.1 Natrialbaceae archaeon
TGCTCGAGTGGTTTTCGCTGGGCCATCCGGATCCCACGGAGGCTGGCGTATCGTGGCTCGTTGATCCCCGTCTGGATCGTGAGGACGGCCGGCAGGTCGATATCGGTGAGCTCTTCGATGCCACCCTCGAGTTCGCGGTGGACTGACGCCACACCCGCGTCGGCGTCGAGGTCGAGGGTGTTGACGACGGCACCCCATTGGTAGCCGATGGCCGCAGCGAGGGCAACGCCCGTCGCACCGAAGCTGTCGTCGCCGGACTGGACCCCCGTCAGGACGAGGTCCGGTTCCTCGGCGGCGACGACCGCCTCGAAGATCGCCACTTTGGCGCCGACGTCGAGCAGGTCGACGTCTTCGAGGGCGTCGTCCCAGACACGGATGGCGCGGTCTGCGCCTTTCGCGAGGGCCTGGCGAATCGTCTGTTCGGTGTCTTCGTCACCGATAGTGACGGCGACCACTTCCTCGACGACGCCGTCTTCTTCGAGCTGGACGGCCTCCTCGATGGCGTAGTCGTCCCACTCGTTCAGATCGGCACCGAGAAAACGATCGTCGATGCTGGTACCGTCGATTTCGAACTCGTCTTCGACGGTCGCAACCTCTTTGACCGGTACGAGTACCTTCATCATCATTGATTGTGCCCTCCGTCGCGTAAACGTTTTCGGAACCGCCGTTCCCGGGCGTTCGGTTGAATCGGTTTGTCCGTCTCTCGAGTTGACGGTGAGAAGCCGTCGTTGACCGGGAGAGCGAGCCTATGGACACGCTTCCGGAAGCGGTTTAACCGTACCGAAGGTACGTAGTCTATGGCCGACTGTCCACTCGCAGACGACTGCCCCAGTTTCAGCGAACGGATCGCCGGGATGGGCTGTGCCCATTACGGTGATCGAGGTGGAAAAGAGTGGTGCAACCACTACAACCAGCCCATCAGCGACCTGAAAACGCAACCCGTCAAACCGAGCGAGGAAGTCGTCGTCGACGTCGTCGATATGCACGAAAGCGGTGCCGGCGTCGGGCGAACCGAAGACGGCTTCATCGTCATGATCGACGGGGTCCTGCCCGAAGCGCGGGTCAGAGCCGAAATTACCCGTGTCCACAACAACCACGCTCGAGCGGACGTCCTCGAACACCTCCCACTCGACGGAGAGGAAGACGAGAGTGAGGACACGGACGCCGATGGCGACACCGCGTCGACTGATGAAGCCGATGGCGAACCCGATGACGAGGAGGAGTCACCGCGGCGTCGCCGTCGCCCCCGCGAGGAACTGGGCAGTCGAGAGAACTTCTGGGGCTCCTGAACGACCGACCACGGGCGTTCAGTGAACAACGAGCGATCGCCACGCCGGGGTGATCGAAGCGAGTGGACGTGACCACCCGTTTGGGGTGGGGCAACAAGATGTGTATAGACAAACGTGTATGTTTGAGATGAGTGATAGTACGTTCTGAGGGACTCCGCCGTGGTCTCGCCGTGGTCGCACTCGTGCTCGCGATCAGGGCCGTGCTCGTCGCCTCGAGTGCGATAGTGACCATCGCCGACGAAACACCGAACCCTTCTCGAACTCGACGGTCCCCTCGTGTTCGTTGTACCTGTGTGTGTCCGTGATATCAGCGGGGAGTAAGTCGAGGGTGAACTGAATCCGGATGCACCCGAGGTCGAGCGTCGTCCCCAGGCACTGAGCCACGGGCGTCTTGCCCGTCCTAGGAACGTCCTCGAGGAAGACGTGACCCTGGACGACGAAAGCGGTCGTGATCGTTTTGGACGACTGCTCATCTCACAACGACGGTTTGGACATCCTCGAGAACGGCCGCACACGTGTTCGAGGCCTCGAGAAGGTGCATGCGGATTATCACCCACTCCGACAGATACGGTTCGGCCGATATCACTGCCAGTCAATCAGATGGGCAGCCTCCGGGTCGAATCCAACCGTGACTGCTCCCGAAAGCGGGTCGTTCGTCCGCAAGAGGATTTCCTGATCCTGCCACTGGAGGTGGACACGGGTCGTCTCACCGAGAAACTCCGCACTCTCGACGCGAGCCGTGAACTGATTCGCCGACGCCGTCCGCGAGAGGTGTTCCGGACGAACACAGACCGTTGCCATCGACCCCTCGGTTGGCGCGGCCATCCCTGGCTCGAGGGACGTTTCGACGTCGAACGTCCCCTCTCCCACGTCGATGGTGAGGTGAGTGGTGTCGCTGCCTCGAGAGTCGTGGGCAGAAGCGAGCCGCTCGATGTCGGTTATCACACCCTCGAAGACGTTGTTATCGCCGACGAACTCCGCGACGAACCGCGTCGACGGCTGGCGGTAAATCCGCTCTGGAGGGGCGATCTGTTCAGGTGCGCCCTCGCGCATGACGGCCCCCCGATCGGAGATGGCCAGTGCTTCCTCCTGGTCGTGGGTGACGTACACCGTCGTAATCCCGAGTTCCTGCTGAATGGCTTTGACCTGCATCCGGAGGCGTTCGCGTAACTGGGCGTCGAGTGCGCTCATGGGCTCATCGAGCAAGAGGATGTCCGGGCCGGGGGCCAGCGCTCGAGCGATCGCCACGCGCTGTTGCTGACCCCCCGACAGCTGGTCGGGGTCGCGGTCGCCCATCCCCTCGAGGTCGACCAGTTCGAGTAAATCGGCGACGCGCTGGTCTTTCGAGACGCCACCCGGTGGCGAGACGAAGTTGAGGCCGTAAGCGACGTTTTCGGCGACGCTCATGTGGGGAAAGAGCGCGTAATTCTGGAAGACGACGCCGATATCCCGGTCTTCCGGTGGGACGCCGGTGACGTCCTCGCCGTGGAACCGGATCGCCCCGGCCGTCGGCCCTTCGAACCCCGCAATCAGCCGGAGTGTCGTGGTTTTGCCACAGCCGGATGGGCCTACGAAGGTGAAAAACTCCCCGTCGCGGACTTGGATCGAGACGTCGTCGACAGCGGTTGTCGTCACGTACTGTTTGGTCACGTCCTCGAGCTCGAGGGCGATGGCATCGTCAGCGTCGGTGGTGCTGTTGCCATCGCCGCGCGCCGTCGTGGCTTGGGAGGACAGCGACTCGAGCGGCTCAGAGACCAAAGCTCTCACCCCCAAGACGGTCGATGACGACGAAACTGACCGAGGTGATGACCAGTAAGACGACGCCCATAGCAGTTGCTGGTCCGAGCCGACGGCCGATGAAGCGTTCGATTGCGACCGGCATGGTGTACTGGTCGGTGCCCGTCGCGAGGATGATCGTCGAGGAGAACTCCCCCATCGAGATGGCCAGCGCGAACGCTGCACCCGCGACGACGCCCGGCCAGACCAGCGGTAGTTCGACGTCGAGCAACGCCCGAGTTCGTGAGGCCCCGAGTGCCCTGGCGGACTCGAGCAGGCTGCGATCGATCGACTCGAGGCCCGGGGCGACGGTACGAACGACGAACGGATAACAGGCGACGGCGTGGGCGGCGATGATAGCGATGGTGCCCGTCATGGTGATCCGATAGGTGCCGATTTCGAATCCGAAGACGGGGCCTCGAAGGAGTCCAATGCCGACGATGATCCCCGAGACCGCAAGCGGGGCCATCGCCACGACGTCGATCAGTTTCCGGCCACGATACCGGCGTGTCGTGAGGACCGAGACAGCGATGCCCATTGGCAGCGAGATCGCGAGGGCCGCGGCCGCAAAGACCAGTGAGTTACGGATCGCGGGCCACGGCTGGACCTGAAACGCCGCCCCCGTCGCCTGCCGGTCGATGAGGAACTGATAGTGCGCCAGCGTGAAGCCAGCCCCCGGATCGACGATGCTCCGGTAGATGAGGCTCGCGACGGGCGAGACGAAAACGAACAGCGCGATGACCCCGTACACCGCGAGTCCCGCTCGAGGGAGGAGTTCGCGGCCCGTCAGCGCCGGGGGTCGGAGCGGCTTTCTCGGCAGCGGTCTCGCACCGCGTGAACGGACGGTGTGTTTGGCCTCGTATCGCAGATAGCCGTAGAGGACGCCGAGTGAGATGACCAGTTCGACGATGGCGAGGGCGGCAGCTTCGGCGTAGTTGAGGTCCTGGACGAGCTGGTAGACGAATACCTCGACGGTCGCCAGCTGAATCCCGCCCAGGGCGAGGACGATGGGGAACGTCCCGAACGTGAAGACGAACGTGAGCGCCCCACCCATCAACACCGCCGGATACAGCTGTGGGGCCACGACGTCCCGAAACGCCCGAAGCGGGCTCGCACCGAGACTCCGGGCGGTTTCGATCGCACTCGCATCGACCGATTCCCAGGCGGCCGTCGTCACCCGGGCGACCAGCGGCGCGTTATAAAAGGCGTGGGCGATCAGGATGGCCTCGAGGCTGAACATGAGCGAGACCGTCGGCAAGCCCAGGAATCGAAGGACGCCGTTCAGCGTCCCGTTCTCCCCAAACGTGGCGACGAAACCGACGGCGACCATGATCGAGGGCACCACGAACGGGAGGATCGTGAGCGACCGGATCGTCCGCCGGCCAGGAAACTCGTATCGAGCGAGGAGGTACGCGAGCGGAATCCCGAGCGCGAGTGACAACAGCATCGAGAGAAACGCCTGGTAGGCGGTGAAGCCGACGATTCCGAGGCGTCGATCACTCGAGAGCAGGTCAGCGCCGACCGCGAGGGGTGATTCCCCGGCGAACAGGCGGGCGAGGTCACCGAAATAGAACGGATCCCTGAGTAACTCGAGGAAGATCGCGAGCGTCAGCGCCCCGTCGACGACGATCGATTCGACGAAGACGGTCGCGACGGGATAATAAAACATCACCAGCAGGATGATCGTCGTCCCGACGGCTGCGAGGGCGATTGCCCGGCGCTCGAGGCGGTCTCTGACTCGTCGTGGGCCTCGTTTTCGGGACGCTTGATCGTCTCCCGTGTCCGCCCCGGTCGCCGGCCCCGGCGTTGGTCCTGTCTCTGGCATGTTATAGGCTCTCGAGGGCGTTCACGCCGCCCTCCACGGTGTCTGTGTTGGTACGGTGCTCACGTCGTGAGCACTCGAGACTTCTGATTTGGGGGAAGGGCTGTGAGGTATCCGGGAACGGGCAGCGGAACCACCACACCTACGACGGATTGTCTCGAAGGGTTCCCCATGACAGTGTTTGCCCTGTTGCGCGTCTCGCCCATCACCGAAGACGACATCACGGCCGACGTCGCCGCCGCGATCGACGCTCTCGAGGAATTTGACGTCACCTACGAGACGACGCCGATGGCGACGACGCTCGAGGCCGACGACGTCCACGAGCTGTTCGCGGCCTGTGCAGCGGCCCACGAGGCGGTCGACCACAGCCACGTCCAGACGCTGGTCCAGGTCGACGACAAACGCGAGGTCGAGATGACGGCGCGTGACAAAGTCGATGCCGTCGAAGACGAACTCGGTCGGGAACCGACGAGCGACCGCTAACCGCCCCACTCGAGTCCGTTCTCGAGGACGACGAAGACATGGTCGAAGACGGTGACTGCACCTGATTACGGGGGACACGACATCAGTTGTCGACGACCTGTCGCCCCCAGTCGTCGATCCATCCGGAGAGGTTACCACTGAGTTGGTCGTAATCGTAGAAGACGGCCTCGTCTGGCTCTTTGGCGTACTCCTCGTAGACCTCCGGAAGGTCAGTCTGTTCGTTGGTCGGCCCCGTGACGTTCCGCTCAGCGACGACTGCCTGTACGTCGGGCTCGAGGACGAAGTTCATGAACTCGTGGGCGAGGTCGTCGTGCTCGCCGTCGGCGAACCGAACGATGCCGGAGTAGTTCGCGAACGCCTGATCGTTCAGCAGGGAGACCTGGTGTTTCTCGAGATCGTTTTCGAACCGCTTCGCGTACACCCGGTCGTTCGAGTAGGAGACGACCACCGGCACCTCCTCCTCTTCGAACTGCGTGTACACATCGCTCCAGGAGTCGAGGACGCGAGTATCGTTGTCGAGCAGGTCCTGCCAGTAATCGAGGTAGGTGTAGTCGCCGTCTTCACCAAACTCGTTGAGCGTCCAGAGCATGAACAACAGGCCGGTCGTCCCACGCTGGGGGTTCGACACCGCGATGTTGCCCTCGTACTCCGGCTCGAGGAGGTCCTCGAACGTTTCCGGTGCCGAGACGTTCCGGCCGTCGTAGACGATGGCACAGAGGCTCCGGTAGGTCGGGATGACCCGGCCTTCGGGGTCGAACTCGTGTTCCTCACCGATATCGTCGGCGTTCGGGAGGAGAGAGCGGTCAGTTTCGACGAACATCCCGCCATCGGTGTTCTCATCGGCCCGGACGAGCTCGTGTGGGCTCAGGCCGTAGTACAGTTCGGGCTCGATCTCCTGGCCGTCGTTGTACCGTTCGACATAGTGGTTGAGTTCCTGCTCGGGCGTGTGCCACTCGAGGGTGACGTCGAAGCGGTCTTCGAACTCCTCTTTGATCCAGACGCCGGGGCTGTCACTCGGAGCGTCGATGAAGGAGCTGTAGGTGGCGACGTGGAGGGTGTCGGTGCTATAGTCAGATCCGCCGTCGTCGCTGCTGTCATCCGTGCTGTCGTCGGTCGCATCATCGGTCCCAGCGGCGTCGTCGCTGTCGTCTTCGGACGTATCCTGGATACAGCCTGCGAGCCCGAGTGTGGACCCGCCAGCCGCACCAACGAGGAAGGTTCGTCGTTTCATTACTGTGTGGTCGCACCTGGTGGTACGTAAGGGACACGGTCTGTGTCCGCGTGGATTTGATAGCAA
>PUKM01000144.1 GCA_003552325.1 Natrialbaceae archaeon
GCGCATCTCCGCCCTCGAGAGTGACGTTCCGTCGTTGTACAGGTCCTCGATCGCACGACGGACGGCCAGGTCACCAAGTGGGAGAACGTCTGGACGCCCGAGCACGAACACGAGGTACATCCGTGCCGTCCAGTCGCCAATGCCCGTGATCGCGGTGAGCCGTTGGCGGACTTCCTCGTTTGACTGATCGGAGAGCCCCTCTCGAGTGAAATCCTCCTCGTGGAACGCCTGGGCGGTAGTTCGAAGATAGCGGAGCTTCTGGGTGCTTAGCCCCGCCTCGAGGAGTGTCTCATCGGGCGTCTCGAGCACCCGTTCCGGCGTCACGTCGTCGTCGAGGACGTCGAACACCCGCTGTTTGACGGCCATCGCGGATGCCGTCGAGAGCTGTTGGTTGATGATGGAGACCACGAGGCGTTCGTACTCGTCGATGGTGCGGTCAAGTGGGTGTGGCTCGTAACGCTCCACGAGGGGACGAAAGACGGGGTCGCGACGGAGAACTGTCGTGGGATCCGACGTGGTGGTCATCGGTTGAGTCAGGGGTCGGTACATGAAAAGCGTACAGGTCGAGTGAGCGAAAACAGGTTCGTTCTCGCGGAAGTGCAACCTTCGGTTACCCCAGTGTCGGCACTCATCAGTTGGAGCTGGCCCCTGTCTCCCCCTCTCTGGGGCCTGTAACCGGGTGTTTCTGGATGTGCCTTTCCTCCGATCGCGGGTCACACAATTCCCGTTCTCTCAGCCGAGAAACCGGCGTCTGCCCGACGAAACGAACCCCCGACTTTGGGCCACACGAGGGTGGCTTTAGCGACATGAGTAACCCACATACGACGGCGACCGGCTGGATTACCACTGAGACTGATCGGATCAAATCGTGGGCCAGAGACCGGCAGGCCGTTCCCGTCGCCGAGGAAACCGAGGTTGCCCAGTCGTACACGTTCGTCCATCGCGACCAGCTGGACACGCATCACACCGAACTCGAGTGGCCGGAATTTGCCAGCATCCTCGAGCGACACGATCTGGTGTTCATCCACGCGGACGATGATCCGCCGATCGGTCAACTCGGCTACTTCGCCGTCACCGCCAGGGACCGCGTCGTCTACGAGACGAACATCGAACCCGACGTGCTCGAGCGGACGCTCCGCGACGAGCACACGATTCCCGTCGATCTCGAGGCTGCTGTGCTCGAGGAGGACCGTTCGGGGCAGGCGGACGAAATCGTTATCCTGGGCGGTGCCCCGGAATCCGTTGATTACGAGGCACCGATGGCTGGTGGCGTGATCGTCCGTGGAGCAGACAGTGACCGGCGGGGCACCGACGTGTCACCAACGGACCGGGGGAAGCCGGTCGTCGACGCGACGGGTGCTCGACTCGGGACGGTCACGGGTGTCGAATCGGGGACGCAGTTGCAGGTGGACCCGACGACCGGTCTCGGCGACCGCTTGAAAGCGCGGCTTGGCTGGGGTGGGCCACCGAGAGAACCGTTCACTGTCGACCTCGAGCACGTCGAGCGCATTACAGACGAGCACATCGTCCTCGACCTCGAGCGCGAGCACCTGTCTGACAACACCGAGTGATCGTATCGACCACGGATCTCCGTGTCCCTCGAGTCGGAACCAGTCGAGGGCCACGTGACCGTCGCAGTTAGAAATAAGTGAACAGGTCGTCTCGTTGCTGGGCGTGGAGGTGCGCCCGGACAGCCTCGTTGAGTGGTTCGATTCGGCCAGCTTTTGCCCTGATCGGTGCGATCGTTTCCTGCCACTGTTTCCAGGGAGGATGGAGGCCGAGGCGGTCACAGAGGTCGTCGAGACGTTCGTCCCTGTCGTCGACTTTGTCCATTTTGTTGACGGCGACGACCGTCGGGATGTCTAACTCCTGGAGGAAGTGATACATCTCGACGTCGTAGGGGATCTCGCCCGCGCTCGAGTGACGATCGATAATATCGATGACGCTCTTCCCGTCGACGACCAACACACCGACGAGAATCGAGTCGGCGAACGTCTCGAGGTAGCGGACGATGTCGGTTTTGATCTGTTCCTGTCTGTCGGCGTGGACGCCGCTCATGAAACCAAACCCGGGGAGATCGGTGATGACGAAATCCGTCGCGGTCCAATCGTAGTGGTTCGGTTCTCTGGTGACACCGGGTTTCCCCCCAGTGTCGAACTGGTGGCCCGTAATCTCACGCATCAACGTCGATTTGCCGACGTTCGATCGACCGACGAGCACGACTTCGGCGCTTCGGTTTGGCCGACTCTCGAAAGCAGTCATACCGGGGGTTCGGCGGGCCACGGCTTAAGGACGGCGAGGTGTCGCTCAGTCTTTCCAGGTCCGGAGACACCGTTCAGAACAAAAGTCGTCGTGAACCACCTGTCCGTCGACGACCGAGGGCAGGGTGCGACGATTCGGTGCCTCCTCGAGGACAGTGTCACAGACCGCACACGTCGTGACGTCTTCTTCGCCGCCGTCGGGTTGCAATACTGCCATCCTGTCGATGAGAAAGGGTGGCTGTCACTTGAACGAACCTGTTGTGGCGGTATTAGCCAACGAACTCGGTTTCCTGGCTCCTTCGGCGACGTATTCCGAGTAGAACGCTCAGGACAGCCACGGCGAGCATCGCCCCGACGAGTCCGAATCCGGGAAGTCCGTCGTCGGTGTCGGACTCGTTTGCACCACTGCCATCGTCACCGTTTTCTGGCGTTTCATTGTCGGGCACCGACGCCTCACCCGAGGACTCGTTTGACTCGGACGCCGACTCATTGCTCGGAGCTGTATCGTCATCGCGGTCATCAGACTGGACGTCAGCATCGTCGCTCTCATCGTCACTCGAGCCAGCACCGTCGTCTGTTGGGTCCACATCATCACTCTCGTTCTCACCGGTTTCGCCGCCCTCAATGCCGGTCAACTGGAGGACGACGACTACCTGGCCGTGTGAGAGGGGTTCACTGTACGTCCAACCACCACCCGCTTCCTCGTAGGAGACGGCATCCTCGAGCGGGTCGACTGCCGAATCCCAGGCCTGATCGTCCTGTTGGACGTAGCCGACGAGGTCGATATCGTCTGCGTGTTCGCCCTCGATCTCGGCCTCGCCGTACTCGATCTCGCCGTCTTCAGGGAGCCCGTGCCACTCGATGCAATGACTGTCGAGGTAGCCATCACCCTGTGGAACGTCGTCGCTTGTTCCAAACTGGTCGGCATCGATCGGCCGCTCGTAGTGATCTGCCATCGGGAACTCGACGACGAATGGGTCGGCACTCGAGTGCCACTCTATGCTCTCACCGGTTGGAATCGTGACGGTGGTGTCCGGGATTGACTCACCCGTCACCGGATCACCCGCTTCGTTGAGCAGGGTCACACAAATTTTCCCGGAACCGCTCCCGAGGTAGGGGCTTCGATACTCGTCTCGAGGGTTGATGTAACTGATCCAGGATTCGTCTGCCGCCGTCGCTTCGTACCATTCATCGCCTGGTTCTGGGGCTGGCTTTTCGATCGCAGGTTCGGAAACGTTCTGTTCGCTTTGGCCGATCGCTGCATCCTGTGTCACCCCGTCGGGGCCCCCGACGAAGAGAACGCCCGCGCTGAGAGCCGCGAGGGTGAGAGTCGTTCCGATCACCAGTAAAACGATTCGCCCCCGCGTCTGTCGTGTCTCTTGTGTACTCATGGTTGGCTCCACCGGCCGCTGGCGCTGTCATCGGGTCCTCCCTCCCTGTTGCCCGACGGGTGAGCCGGACGAAAACGGGGTCTCGGAGGTCACCGAGGGGCACTCGAGGGTGCCACCGTGACTGCAGAGACGGCGTACGGTGAACGTACACTGATCGATGATTGTCATATCTTTGAGTATATTCGACATACCGTACCGTACGGGCCGCATACTTGTCGGTAGGCATGGAGTTCCGCCCGCAGGGTAGTGGTCGAACGATCGGACAGGTGTCCAACAGACACGTGACCACTGATTCTCCGTGCACCGTGATCGGTGGGGCGTGAAAGACGGTGGCGAAAGAAGGGGTCGCTACACTCGGGGGCGCGTACTGGTCGAGCACCTCCTGACTGCGATCGCTGACGCTCGTGGGAGGGAGTAAGCGCCCATTACGACCGGCATGCACCTGCGAACGAACGAATCGCTTAAACACCCCAATAGTGCTATCTCGAGGAAACGGCCCCTCTCAATGTGTGCACGATTCAATACTCGCTCGCTCAAACTCCTCGCGGCCACGCTGGTGGCCGTGGCCGTCGTGCTCGGGGCCGGCATCGTGATCGGCCAGGCACCGGCGATGTTCGGTGTCGACGACGAGCCGGAAGCTTCGATTACCTTCGAGGATCAAACGAGCAACGGCACGGCCGTCGAGGTCAGTAACGTCTCGCTGTCCGATGGTGGCTTCATCGTCGTGACGAACAGCGCCGGTGACACCTTGGTCGTCTCTGAGTACCTCGGGGCTGGCTCTCACGAAAATATCACAATTAGCGATCCGGACGAGGATACCGACGCGGAGTTGTTTGGTCGGTTGACGGCCACGGTGCATCAGGACACGACCGACGACGGCGAGTACACGTTCGAGGAGTCTGACGGCGAAGAAGACCGCCCGTATATCCAGGACGGCTATCCAGTCAGTGACACGGCGAGTGTGACCCTCGAGGAACACGAGGAGGGCGAAGAACTGGCCAGTGACTCATTCCGTGTCGAGGAGATCGACGTTCCGTCCCCAGCCTCGACGAACGAAAGCGTCCCAATCGATGCCGTCGTGCACAACCCAACCGATGTCGACACGCGACAGGCAGTCGAACTCCGTGTCGATGGCGAGGTACTCGAGCGACAGATCATCGATCTCGAGGCCGCTGAATCCAGTGATATCAGCTACTCCCTCGATACCAGTACCCTGGAACCAGGCGAGCGGACGATTGGCGTCTATACGACCGATGACGGGGCCCAGGGCCTCCTCGCGGTTGAGTACGATATCGAGCCCACCCTCGAAATTCTCGAGGAAGGCGACGGTGAGGTGTTCGTCAACGCGTCACTGCCCGAAGACGGCTTTCTGACGGTCGAAAACGAGTCAGCGATCGTTCGTGGCACCAGTGACAATCTCACGGCAGGCGACCACGAAAATGTCACTATCGACTACGACGATGGAGCCGACGACGGTGACGAGACGCTCAGCGTGGTTATGTACGCTGGAAGTATGGATGGATACGACGAGGAAGATGGGTTCCCGGACGCCGACCCGATCACCATCGACGGGGAGGCTGTCCAGGTGGCGATTGCCGATGACGACGATGACCTCGAGGCCGGGTGAGTACGCTCTCCCTGGTATTGGTCCCGACTCTACAGTGGTTTTGCACGACAAGTGTCGCCCGTGCACGCGACAACCGACCGATTCTTACACCCGCCACCCATAGCCATCGCCGATGGACGCGCCGCTGTGGACTGAAACCTACGCGCCGACACTCGAGCAGTTGCCACAGGACGACGCCCGACGCTACCTCGAGCGGGCTGTCGAGGAGCCGATCAATCTGATTCTCCAGGGACCGCCGGGAAGCGGGAAGACGGCAGCGGCGAGAGCGTTGGCCACAGCGGCACACGGGACCGAATCAGGGGACGAGAGCAGTGCGGCCGATCCCAACGATCTCATCATCATCAACGTCGCCGACTTCTTCGGGCGAACGAAAACCGAGATCAAAAACGACCCACGATTTGCGAGTTTTCTCGTCGGCCGCTCATCGATGTCGAAACGGGACATGATCAATCACGTCCTCAAGGAATCGGCGAGTTACGCTCCCGTCTCAGGATCGTACAAAACCGTCCTGCTCGACAACGCCGAGAACGTCCGTGAGGACTTCCAGCAAGCGCTGCGTCGGATCATGGAACAATACCACCGGACGACCCAGTTCGTCATCGCGACCAGGCAGCCGACCAAACTCATCGCGCCGATCCGCTCGCGGTGTTTCCCCGTCTCCATGCGTGCCCCCTCGAGTGCCGAAACCGTCGCCGTCCTCGAGCGAATCGTCGAGGCCGAAGGGGTCGCCTACGAGACGGATGGCCTCGAGTTCGTCGCGGGCTATGCAAACGGCAACCTCCGACGAGCTATATTAGCGACGCAAACGACCGCCGAAACCGAGGGCGAAGTGACGATGGCGACGGCGTACGAGACGATCGGCACCGTCGGCTACGACGATGAAATCGAGTCCATGCTCGACGATGCCGAATCCGGGGCGTTCACCGACGCCCGCTCGACGCTCGATGAGTTACTCGTCGACGAAGGGCTGGACGGAGGCGAGGTGCTCGAGGGAATCCTCTCGGTCTCCCGGAAACGGTACCAGGGTCCCGAACTGGCCCGAATCCATCGGCTCGCCGCTAATATCGAGTTCAGGATGACCGAAGGGGCGAGCGACCGGATTCACGTCGGTCACTTCCTCGCCGAACTCGGCCGAGACGAATGAATGAGCGTACGCTGGTTCTCGGCCTAACTGCGCTGTTTATCGTGACGCTGTGGCCCGTCTACACCCTCGAGAACGTCTTCGTCTGGCTGGTGTGGGGTGGGCTAATGATCGCGCTCTCGGGGGCGGCGTTGATCCAGCTCAATCGGTGATGGTGACTCGAGTGAGGACAGTCGCTCAGTCCGTGATCGGACGCCCGTCTGGACGTTTCGCGCCCTCAGAATCGTAGACGACGACGCC
>PUKM01000251.1 GCA_003552325.1 Natrialbaceae archaeon
ACTGACGAGGCCTAACGATGTCCGGGCAGGAATCCGACGACAGCGTGATCCGCCGCGATCGGTTTAGCGGCGGCCCTGCCCGCGGATTCCTCTCCTCGCTCGAGGCGGACGAACGGATTTTCGCCGCCGATCTCGCCGTCGACCGTGCACACGTGGTCATGCTGGCCGAGTGTGAGATCGTTACTGCGGAGGTCGCGGGCGACGTTCTCCGCGCACTCGACGCGATCGAAGTCGACGGCCACGGGGCATTGCCCGCCGGCGAAGACGTCCACGAGGCGATCGAGACGGCAGTCATCGAGGAAACCGGTCCCGATGGCGGGAAGATGCACACGGCCCGTAGTCGGAACGACGAGGTCGCCGCGTGTATCCGGTATC
This sequence comes from Natrialbaceae archaeon, assembly GCA_003552325.1. Lineage (GTDB taxonomy): Archaea > Halobacteriota > Halobacteria > Halobacteriales > Natrialbaceae > Natronosalvus. The sequence goes on from PUKM01000251.1 coordinate 376, forward strand.
GCTTGCGCGAAGACGTTCTCGAGGCCCTCGAGGCCACGGTAACCCTTCGTGAGGCGCTTACCGAGGTTGCAGAGACGGAACTCGAAACCACGATGCCCGGCTACACGCACCTGCAGCCCGCTCAGCCGATCACCGTCGGTCACTGGGCGGCTTCCTACGAGCAAGCCGTCCGTCGCGATACCGAACGGCTACTCGAGGCGTACGCTCGGATCAACGTCTCGCCACTCGGTGGGGCCGCGTTCGCGGGGACGACGTTCGACATCGACCGCGAGCGCACGGCCGAATTGCTCGGATTTGACGGAATCCTCGAGAACTCGATGGATGCCTCCTCCAGCCGTGATTTCCTGCTGGAAACCGTCCAGGCGCTCTCGACGCTTGCAACGACGCTCTCGGGGATCGCGGAGGACCTCATCATCTTCGCGAACCGCGGCTTCGTCGACCTCGCTGATGACTACTCCTCGACGTCGTCGATCATGCCACAGAAGAAGAATCCGGACACGCTCGAGTTGGTTCGGGCGGTCGCCGGTGACGCCGCCGGCGGTGTCCAGGGATTGACGACGACACTCAAGGGACTGCCACGCGCGTACAATCGCGACCTTCAGCGTGCCACGCCCCACGCGTGGTCGACCGTCGACGCCGTGTCGGAGGCGACCCGCGTCACGGCTGGCGCGGTTGGGACGGCCACCTGGAATCGCGATCTCCTCGCAACCGAAGCCGGTGCCGGCTTTTCGACGGCGACGGGTGTCGCTGATCTGCTCGCGGCGAACGGTGTTCCGTTCCGCACGGCACACGAAATCGTCGCCGAGGCGGCTGCCAACGGTGCCGACCTCGAGGCAATCGTCGCGGCTGCGGAGGCCGTGCTCGAGACTCCGCTCGAGGATGTCGTCGACCTCGCTGCGGTCGAAGCCGCGTTGGATCCTGAAGCGAGCGTCGCCGAACGCGACTCCGTCGGTGGGCCGGCTCCCGACGCGGTGGCGGCGCAACTCGGGGCTGCCGAGACGGCTCTCGAGGCTCACAGGGAGGCCATTGCGGATCGGACGGCCGCGCTCGAGGCGGCTCATACGGCCCTTCGTGAGGCGGTGATGGCGTATGTTTGAGGGTCGACTGTGGACTCGGCGGCTGTCACCGAGACGGCGGCCGTCCCCGACCGGGGACAACATACCACTTCGATGACTATCGAAACAAGTATTGCCAGAATATAGCTGTTTTACGCCGTTAGAATCGTCTTTGGTTACTTAATTTTGCTGTTACTTTCGACAGGTTTAAGTGGAATCCCCGCTGAGATGGGAGTACAATGACCCAATGTGTTGAGTGCGGGGCGGACCTCTCCCTGCACGACGATCTGGAAGCGGGTGAGATCGTAGACTGTACGACCTGTGGCGCCGAACTCGAAGTCATCGACACCGAGCCGCCAGTCCTCGAGCGAGCACCCGAGCTCGAAGAGGACTGGGGTGAGTGAGCGTGCACATAGGCATCCTCTACTCCCGAATCCGCCGAGACGAGAAGTTGCTCCTCACGGAGCTGCGTGAGCGCGGCCACGAGGTGACCAAAATCGATGTCCGCAAGGAGACCTTCGACATCAGTGAGGCAAGCGAAACGTTCGCCGACCTCGACCTCGTCGTCGACCGCTGTCTCGCCACCAGCAGAAGCCTGTACGCGACGAAATTCTGTGACGCCTATGGCGTGCCCGTCGTTAACAGCAACGAGACTGCAGATATCTGTGCCGACAAGGTGAAAAATAGCCTCGCCCTCGAGGCTGCAGGCGTTCCCACGCCCGCGACGAAGGTCGCGTTCACCAAAGAGAGTGCCCTCGAGGCCATCGAATCGTTCGGCTACCCCTGTGTGCTCAAGCCTGTCGTGGGCTCGTGGGGTCGCCTGATGGCGAAAGTCGACTCCCGGTCGGCCGCCGAGGCCATCCTCGAGCACAAAGCGACGCTCGGACACTACGAGCACAAGGTGTTCTACGTCCAGGAGTTCGTCGACAAGCCCGGCCGCGATATTCGCGTGCTGGCCGTCGACGGTGAGCCCATCGCGGCGATGGCTCGCTCCTCCGAACACTGGCTGACGAACGCCGCGAAGGGCGCAGAGACGGCAGCGTTCGACCTCGACGAGGAAGCCCTAGACCTGGTCCAGAAAGCCAGCGACGCCGTCGGTGGCGGCTTACTCGGTGTCGACCTCATGGAAGCCGGTGATTCCTACACGGTCCACGAGGTCAACCACACTGTCGAGTTCAAGGCCCTCGACGACGCCGTCGACGTAGACGTGCCCGGTGCCGTCGTCGACTGGCTCGAAGCACAAGCCGACGCGGGAACTGACGACCACGAACTCGAGGTGACTGCCTGATGGTGACGGGAGCACAGACGACCACGGACGAGTCCGACTCGAGTGAGACGATCACGGCGAGTGTCGTCGGCGGAACCGGCTTTACGGGGGGCGAACTCCTCCGTCTCCTTGCCGGACACCCCACGTTCGAGATTCAGCAGGCGACGAGCCGTTCGGCAGCCGGCAAGAGCGTCGGCTCGAAACATCCACCACTGCGCGGAAGCGGCCTCAGATTTACCGATCCTGGCGACCTCGAGAGCGTCGACGTCCTCTTTACGGCGACGCCACACGGCGTCTCGATGGAGCAAATTGACGCCTTCTTCGACGTCGCCGATACCGTCGTTGATCTCTCGGCTGACTTTCGCCTCGACACCGAGGCGCAGTACGACGAGTGGTACGACGGCCACACCGCGCCCGAATACCTCGAGCGTGCGGAGTACGCCCTTCCCGAGATCAACCGTGACAACCTCGCGGGTGCGGACCTGATCGCCGGCGGTGGCTGTAACGCGACCGCGACGATCCTCGGCCTCTACCCGTTGTTCGAACACGACATCCTCGACGGCGGGGAACAGCTCGTCGTCGACGTCAAAGTCGGCTCCTCCGAAGGCGGGGCTGGCGGCGGTGAGGCCTCGAGTCATCCCGAGCGGTCGGGTATCGTCCGTCCGTATGCGCCGACGGGCCACCGTCACGAAGCCGAGATCGAACAGTTCCTCGGCACCTCCGTCGCGTTCACGTGCCACGCCGTCGATATGATTCGCGGGGCGAGCGCCACGGCACACGTCTTCCCCTCGGGTCCCGTCTCGAAAGGCGACCTCTGGGCTGCCTATCGTGGCTGTTACGAAGACGAACCGTTCGTCCGGCTCGCCGCCGGTGGCTCGGGCGTCTATCGCTACCCCGAACCCAAGGCCGTCGCCGGGACGAATTACGCCGACGTCGGCTTCGAACTCGACCCCTCGAACAAGCGAATAGTCGTCTTCTCGGCCATCGACAACATGATGAAAGGGTCGGCCGGACAGGCCGTCCATGCCGCCAACATCGCACTCGGACTCGAGGAAACGGCCGGACTCGAGTTCGCCGGGCTCCACCCGGTGGGGGCACCATGACGACCGTCGTGAAAATCGGCGGCGCTCGCGCCGTCGACCCTGCGGGGGCACTCGCCGACGTGGCCCACCTCACGGCGAACGGCGAGGACGTCGTCGTGGTCCACGGTGGCTCCACAGCCGTCGACGACACGCTCGAGGCCCTCGACAAGGAGCCGACCTACGTCGAGACGCCCGGTGGCGTCGTCGGCCGGTTCACCGATGCGGAGACGATGGACGTCTTCAAGATGGTCATGCCCGGAAAGCTCAACACCGACCTCGTCGAGGCCCTGCAGAACGAAGGTGTCGATGCCGTCGGCCTCTCGGGGGCCGATGGTCAACTGCTTACAGGCAAGCGCAAATCAGCCGTCCGCATCCTCGAGGATGGCAAAAAGAAGATCAAACGCGGTGACCACTCCGGTACGATCGAGCACGTCAACACCGACCTGCTCGAGACGCTGCTCGCGGGCGGGTACGTGCCCGTCGTGGGGGGTCCCGTGCTCGGCGAAGAATCCGATGGCGGTTACACGGCCGTTAACGCCGACGCTGACCGCACCGCTGCAGCTGTCGCTGGCGCACTCGAGGCCGACCTCGTGCTCCTGACGGACGTCTCGGGCATCTATGCCGATCCGGATGATGAAACCACGAAAATCGACGAGGCCACGACGGCTGCAGCACTCGAGGCCGTCGAAGACGCCGCTGAGGGCTTTATGACGAAGAAAGTCATGGCTGCGATCGAGGCCCTCGAGACGGGAGCCTCGTCGGTCATCGTCTCGGACGCGAACGCGAACGGTCCGGTCACGACCGCCCTCGATGGACATGGAACGACGATTACACAGTCAGCGATCGAGGCTGAAAACGAACTCGAGGTGACTCAATGAGCGACCACGGATTCGTCTTCTCACAGAAACCGATCTCGATCGCCGCAGGCGAGGGCGTCCATCTCACGAGTGAAGACGGGACGGAGTACCTCGATTTCGGGGCGAGTTACGCCTGTACGCCGACGGGGCACTGTCACCCACAGGTCGTCGAGGCCATCCAGCAACAGGCTGGCGAACTGCTCTACGTGCAGGGCTCGTATCCGGTCGAAACCCGGACGAACCTCGAGACGCGCCTGGCCGCGTTGGCCCCTGGCGACCTCGAGAACGTCTGGCTCTGTAATTCGGGAACGGAAGCCAACGAAGCGGCGCTGAAGTTCGCCCGGAGTGCCACCGGCGGCACGAAAATCGTCGCCGCCAAACGCGCCTTCCACGGACGCACGGCCGGGACGCTCTCGGCCACCTGGAAACCGAAGTACAAGAAACCGTTCGAGCCACTGCTCGAGCACGTCGAGTTCGTCACCTACGGTGACGCCGAGGAACTCGAGGCGGCCGTCGACGACGAGACGGCCGCGGTAATCCTCGAGCCGATTCAGGGTGAAGGCGGGATTCACCTCCCTGATTCGGGCTACCTCGAGACGGCTCGCGCGGTTACGACGGCGACGAACACGGCGTTGATCTTCGACGAAATCCAGACCGGGCTGGGCCGCACCGGAGCGACTTGGGCGTGCCAACACGACGCCGTCGCTGCGGGTGGTGTCACCCCGGACATTTTGACGACCGCGAAGGGGTTGGCCAGTGGCCTCCCGATCGGGGCGACGCTCTGTGCGGACTGGATCGCGGAGGGGGCTGGCCCCCACGGGTCGACGTTCTCCGGGAATCCACTGGTCTGTGCCGCAGCCAACGCGACGGTCGACGTCCTCGTCGACGACGATCTGGCAGGCAACGCCGCGGCTGTCGGGGAGTACATCCAAACTGAACTCGAGAGTTCGAACATCCCACTGCGAGACGTTCGTGGTGAGGGCCTGATGCTCGGCCTCGAGGTCAAACGCGGAGCCAATCGCGTCCTTCGTGATCTCGCCCTCGAGCACCAGATCCTGGCCCTGCCGGCCGGCCGGACGGTCGTTCGATTGCTTCCACCGCTGGTGCTCGAGGAAACGCATGCGGATGCCCTCCTCGAGGCATTGTCGGACATCCTCGCACCAACTGCCCAGTCATGAGTTACACAGCAATGTCCACTGATCACAATTCGTCGGAGACGACTCGCGGGGAACACAGCGCCGTCTCGAACGCCGAGGCACGGGAGTTGCTGATCGACCTCGTCTCGACGCCATCACCCTCCGGTGACGAGGCCGAGGCTGCTGATCGGCTCGTTCGCTTTTTCGAGTCTCACGACCGTGAGGTCTGGCTCGACGACGTGGGGAACGTCCGTGCTCCTGCGGACGATAGCCTCTTGCTGACTTCCCACATCGATACGGTTCCCGGTGAGATTCCCGTCCGAGTCGAACCAGCCGAGGCGGACGAAGACCCGGACACGGCAGCCCCTGGCGAGGACGTCCTCTGGGGCCGTGGGAGCGTCGACGCGACGGGCCCACTGGCCGCGATGGCCGTCGCCGCCGTCGAAACGGGCGTCTCCTTCGTCGGCGTCGTCGGCGAAGAGACGTCCTCGAGGGGAGCCCACCATCTCATCCACGATCGTGAGGCCCCCGGAGCCGTGGTCAACGGCGAGCCGTCGGGCGTCGACGGCATCACGCTCGGCTACCGTGGCTTCCTGTCGGGGACGTACGTCGCCACGAGCGAATCCGGTCACACGTCCCGTCCGGAGCCGAACGCGATCCAGCAGGCGATCAGCTGGTGGAGTGCCGTCGAGGAGACATTCGACCACGACGACTACGAACCGGTGTTCGAACAGGTGACGACCAAACCAGTCGGCCTCGAGGGCGGGACCACCGAAGACGGTCTCTCCGTCGAGGCGACGCTTCAGGCACAGCTTCGCGTTCCGCCGTCGTGTACCATCGAACACGTTCG
>PUKM01000143.1 GCA_003552325.1 Natrialbaceae archaeon
CCCCGCCGCAACGCGGACGAGTTGCGCAGCCTCGCTGCGGACAAAGGCTACGACTGGAAGCGGTTACGCGAAAAATTGAGGGAAGAGAGCGTCAGACCGCTGATCAAGCATCGAGAGTTCCGCCCCATCGATCACGCGCATAATGCGCGGATTGATGAGGCTCTCTACGGTCAGAGAGCCCTGTCTGAGACTGTCTTCTCGGTGATCAAGCGCACGCTCGGCGACGCCGTGCGTGCGCGATCCTGGTATCGAGAGTTTCGTGAGATTGTCCTGATGTGTGTCGTCTACAACATCAAGCGTGCCGTCAAACAGTAAAATCAACCGCCGTATGGCGATTCACCACGGCCAAACGCGAAGCGTTTTCCCTCACCCCGTCTAACGGCCGTCCAATGGCTCCCTCGACCAGTACTGATTCCACGGAGGATGCCGACCTCCGTACCATCGCTGACTACCAGTTCGGCGCCGGCGTTGGCGACGCACTCTTTCCAGCCGGGGAGTCCCGACGGATCGAACGGACGACGTCGGGGCGACCCCAGCAGATTCACGCCGATGGCGGGCGACTCGTGTCTTTCGGCACCGACGGCCGGTTTACCCTCGGGCTCGAGGGCGGTCGTCGTCTCACCGAGGCCCTCGAGCCTCCCGCCTATCGGGTCGTCGTCGGCGACGAGAGTGAACCGTTCGTCCGTGACGGCAAAAACGTCTTTTCGAAGTTCGTCACCGAGGCTGGTGACTCGATTCGAGCGGGTGACGACGTAGTCGTCGTCCACGAACGCGGCGATGTGCTGGCCGTCGGCCGAGCGGAACTCGACGGCCGGTCACTGCTCGAGTTCGAGACGGGTATGGCCGTCTCCGTCCGAAGTGGGGTCGGCACGGTGGACGAGGAGTAACGATTGCAGCGAGGAGACGGGTCTCATACTGGTGGCTGTAACCGTTTAACGACTGACAGCCGAGGGTATCAATCAGGGTTTCGAGCCGTGATGATCGCCGTCGTCGTCAACGACTGGGGGAGACCATCCTCGGATGACACCTCGATCTCGAAGGCTTCGATCAGGTCCTCCTCCGCCTCCAGAAGCAGCCGAAATACCGACTGACGTCTCTCCGGTGAAGGGGACTGACGCTCGAGCCAGGGCTCGACCGCCAGCGTCTTTCGGAACGTCGTCACTGAGTCGGGAACCAACCCCACCGTCTCGAGCCACTGCCGCCACTGCTCGAGTGGATAACACGCGACGTGGGTCGGATCACGCGTCCGTTCGAGCCTGTTGTAAAACGTGGCGAGGTCGGGTTCGCTGGGGACGACGTTGTCGATCAAGACCACGGTCCCCCCGGGTCGAAGGATCCGGTTCACTTCCTCGAGAAACGTTCGTGGGTTGGGGAGGTGATGGGCCGCGACTCGAGACGTCACACCGCCAACGCTGTCGGTCGCGATGGGGAGGCGTTCACCGTCACCGAGTACCCCCTCGAGGGCGGGCGTGGCGGTCACGGCCGTCCGAACCATCGAAGGTGCGGGGTCGAGGGCTATGACCGGTTCGGCACCGGTTTCCACCACGGCAGCGGCGGCGTGCCCGGCCCCGCTGCCAACGTCGACGACGGGACCCGAAGCCTCATCGAACACCTCCCGCAGCCGGTCGAGTCCGGGCCCCTCCCGGTGAACTGCACTCTCGAGGTAGTCCGAGGCTGCCGAGTCGAAGGCGTCGGCTGCAGCCTGTTTTCGGTCGGCCGTCATAGGCTGTCTTCGTGGCGCGATGGCAGAAAGGTATCGTGAAATTGGGGGCGGAACAGCGGCTACTCAGTTCGAGAGTCTGCCCTGGCAGTCGCAACGATTGTCTGACCGTATGCGATTCCAGCATCACCAGGCGGGACCTGGGTAGGTGAGAGAAACCGAACGTTATGATCCGCAACGATGTTACGGATACGGCGTGAAATAGCCACATTGTGAGCAACACCACCGGTGACACCGATCCACGGAACGGCACGTTCTCTGGCCGCCTGGACCGCGATCAGAGCCAGACCCTCCCCGAGCGCTGCTTGTGCGGTCGCGGCGACCTCAGCGACAGAATAGCTCGTCTGAAGTCGATCGATACGCCGGACCAATCGTGACGTCTCGATCACCGATCGCTCATCGTACAGGCCATAAGGTACGGTCAGCACACCACTTTGTACCGTATCCTGGCGACAGCGGCCGGAGTGTTCCTCGAGTTCGTGCTCGAGGGCGAGTGGGGTCCCACGGGCAGCGCTCGCCTCCAGTTTGATAGCGGGTTCTCCCTCGTACGTCCGTTCAGTACAGACCCCCAGCAACGCGCTGATGGCGTCGAGATATCGGCCCGCGCTGCTCGTTAGCGGGGCATTGAAACCCGCCTCGGCGGTCTTTCGGACCACTGTCGCGTCCGTCTGCGAGAGCGGCGTCCGATCAGCGATCAACTCGTCGACTCTCGCTCCGTCAGTGAGCAGACTTGCGAGGATCCGGGCCGGATGACGCACAGCCGCTTCGCCGCCGGGGAGGCGGAACGGTTCGAGGCCACCAACTCGCTCGAAAGACTCCTTCGTGACATCGAGCACCTCTCCGCCCCAGACCGTCCCGTCCGGTCCGTACCCGGTCCCATCGATCGTGATCACGACCGCACGGTCACAGGCGTGTTCAGCGAGCAGCCCCGCTGCATGGGCGTGGTGATGTTGGACCCGGATTGGGTCCGCCGGTCCACGTACCCCCCTCAGTTCTGATGCATATGACGTGGCCAGCCTCGAGGTACCGAAGTCGGGGTGCAGGTCGCAGGCAACGATCGCCGGTTCGACTCCGAACAACGCTTTCAGGTGTTCGACCGTTTCCTCGAGAAATGCTTCTGTGCTGGGGCCGTCGACAGCTCCGAGGTGCTGGGAGAGAACCACCTCGTCCTCGCGACCTAATGCGACCGTGGTGTCGAACGCCGCACCGAGTGCCAGGATTGCTGGACCGCTCTCTCGACGAGGAAGTGGCCGGGGAACCCATCCACGGGATCGTCTGAGGAACCGCAGACCAGTGTCGGAAACCCTAACAACGCTGTCGTCACATCGAGCAGCAATCTCACGGTCGTGTACAACAGCCGCATCGATAACATCGGCCAGCGCTCCGTAGATCTCCTCGGTGGAGAGTGCCATCGGTTCACCCGGGAGATTCGCGCTCGTCATCACCAGTGGATCATCGAGGTGATCGAACAGCAGATGGTGTGACCCAGCATAGGGGAGCATCACGCCAACAGTGTGCAGTCCAGGAGCAACCTCTTCGAGCCAGCTCCTCTCTCGGCTTGACCCAGAGCCCCCCAGTGTCTCGAGGACGACGATGGGGCGTCGGACGTCTGTCAACCACGATCGCTCCTCCTGGCCGACTCGCGCGAACTGCTCGACCTGTTCGATGGACTTGGCCATGAGCGCAAACGGTTTTTCGGGTCGTCCCGTTCGTTCGCGAAGACCCGCGACTGCGTCCCGGTCAGTCGCTCGACAGGCAAGATGTGTTCCCCCGATACCCTTGATCGCAAGGATGTCACCTCGCTCGAGCCGAGAACCCGCTGCCTCGATCGCAGCAGTGCCAGCCGCCAGCTCCGTGCGGTCATCAGTCAAAAGCGAAAGGGATGGACCACACGCTGGACAGGCGATCGTCTGGGCATGGTATCGCCGATCGCCTGGATCAGTATACTCATCGTTGCACCTCTCACACAGCGGGAAAGGCGCCATCGTTGTCGTTGGGCGATCGTACGGGAGTGACTCGATGACCGTGTAGCGCGGCCCACAGTCGACACATGAGGTTGCCCAGTACGTGTGGTACCGTGAGTTCTGGTCGTATACGTCCTCGAGACAGGCGTCACAGATTCCGGTATCGGGAGGGATCGTTCCCGATCCACCAGCGCCCCGTGTAGAGGAGACGATCTCGAACGTCCGAAATCGGTTATCGGAGCCGTCTCCGGACTCGTGTGTCTCGACATCGATCGAGTCGACTACAGCGAGCGGTGGTGGCCGTTCGCGAACGTCCTCGATGAACGCTTCAACGTCCTCCAGAGCCCCCGTGGCGGAGATTTTCACCCCCGCGTCGCCGGTGTTCCGCACGGTGCCGACCAGGTCGTGTGCAGTCGCTCGACGGTAAACGAACGGGCGGAAGCCAACCGCTTGAACGACTCCAGTAACGGTCAACTCGACGTGGACTCGAGCGTCATCACGATCGGTCATGAGTGCATCGTCCAGGACCGCAGTGAGAGCGCCACACTCTCGACTGCTATACACCCCCACACAGCCAAATACGCCCAACGGGTGGAGACCGCGTGTCCAGTTGCGTATGATCTCATGGGAGGGGATTAGTGGGTGCTCTCGTCGCGATGATGGTGGTGTTTATCATGGTCGGCCTCGAGTGCGTTCGCGAGTGCCCCGATTCCGACGTTACCTTTCGCATCCGTTTCGAAGACCGGGGTCTCGGGGGCAACGTTCTCGATATCTGATTTGATTCGGCTGATGTCAGTGCCGACCACCTCAGCGACATCGATCTTGTTGATTACAACGAGGTCGGCGGTCTGTACCAACATTGGGTGTTTTCGGACGACGTCGTCGCCTTCGGTCGTACTGACGACGAGCACGCGGCGGTTCGCTCCGAGCGGAAAATCCGCTGGACACACCATGTTACCGACGTTTTCCAGGTACAGCGTGTCGAGTTCCTCGAGGGCAAATCCCTCTAAAGCCTGTGAGACGAGCGTCGGATCGAGGTGACACTCCTTGCCCGTATTGATATTCTCGACCTGGACACCATGTGATCGGAGTCGGGTCGCGTCGTCTTTTCCGGCGACGTCCCCAACGACGGCGCCGATTGTCTCGTCGTCGGGAGCCCGTTCGATCAACCGTTCGAGAAGCATCGTCTTTCCACCACCCGTCGAGCCGGCGAACTCGACGCAAAAGACGTCGTTGTCGTGTGAAAGCCTCTCGTGTACCTCGCCAGCCCGTGCACGAACGGCTTCGAGCACGTCAGCTTCGACGTCGGTGGCTGATTCTTCGTGGCTATGAGAGTGTTCGTGACCAAATCGGTGTGCTCTCAGAGGGTCGACGAGCACCTCGAACTGATCGATCAGTGTGGCCAGTGACTCGATGGTTCGGTTCGACAGTCGGACGGACGTAGCGTTCGTGTAGGATGTCATAGTGTTTCGTTCTCCGTAGTCTGAGTATCGGCGTCTGGAAGTGCGACTTTCGAGAGTCGGCACTCCCGACCCCGAACGAGGGTTATTCGCTCGGTACAGTGTGGACACCGCACGTTTGGCGCGTAGGTCAGTGTGTCCTCGAGTGTCGGTGGTTCCCCCTTCCAGCCACAGTCACACTGGCCGAGCGGGGTGATAGTCTCGATCTCGATGGTTGCGGCGGCAGCCGGGGTACCTTCGGTGGCACATTCGATGCAGAACCGGAGTTGGTCTGGGTTGACGTGTGTGGCCACCCCGACCTCGAGCGTGAGTCGTTCGATCGTTTCTGCACCGTGTTCGTCGGCTACGGTTACAGCGCGGTCGACTATTCCAGTTGCGACACTGAGTTCGTGCATCGTACGTGTGTGCGGTGGTGTGTTCAACAAATTCGAGGCAACGCTTCACCGGTCGGTTCGCTCAGGTATCGGTTGCCAAATCCGGTATCGAGGACGACTCGGCCCGGGTGGTCGCCGGTCACCCAGCCGATGAGTGCTGCGTTCGAGCCGAGTGGCCGTTCTCGAAGGGCTGTGAGGACCGCCTCGGCGTCCTCTGAATCGACGCCAAAGACGACCTTCCCCTCGTTTGCAACCGTCAGTGGGTCGATACCGAGCACTTCACCAGCCGACGCGACCGCGTCGTCGATAGGGATCGCCTGTTCTTCGATCTCGAGACCGACCCCGGCCTTCTCTGCCATCTCGTTGAGTGCCGTTGCAAGCCCACCACGCGTCGGATCCGTCATCGCGGTCACACGGCCGGCGTCGATCGCGGCGGCCACGAGGCCGTTGATCGGTGCGACGTCGCTCTCGAGAGCGGTACCGAAGTCGAACCCCTCCCGTGCAGCGAGGAGCGCGATGCCGTGGTCGCCGACTGTCCCACTGACGACGATCGCGTCTCCCGGGGAGAGGCCAGCGTCCGTCACGATGTCAGCCGTTGGGATCGTCCCCACTCCGGTCGTGTTGAACACTGGCCCGTCGAGTTCACCAGCCCCCATCACCTTCGTGTCACCAGTAGTGATGTCGACGCCGGCCTCGTCGGCCGCCTCGCGCATCGACTCGAGGAACCACTCGAGGTCGGCGGTGGGCGTTCCCTCCTCGACGACGAGCCCACACGTTAGTGCGAGGGGATCGGTTGCGCCCATCACTGCGAGGTCGTTGACCGTCCCCGCTACCGATAGCCGACCGATGTCCCCGCCTGGGAACGTTGGCGGTGTCACGACGTGGCTGTCAGTCGTGAGAACGACCGAGGTATTTGTGCCGGGGAGTGGATGGGCGGAGCCATCGTCGAGTGCCGCCAGGCCAACGGCCCCGGCTGTCTCCGCCGTCGAGCCGTCGGCGAACTTCGAGACGACCAGCCTGTCGACGAGCGATCGCATCGCTTCACCACCCGCGCCGTGGGC
>PUKM01000071.1 GCA_003552325.1 Natrialbaceae archaeon
AAAGGGATGGACAAAATGCTCGTCGACTCGACCGGAAACGTCGTCGTCACGAACGACGGTGTGACCCTCCTGACGGAGATGGAAATCGATCACCCCGCCGCCAACATGATCGTCGAAGTCTCCGAAACCCAGGAAGAAGAAGTCGGAGACGGCACCACGAGCGCCGTCGTCGTCGCCGGTGAGCTCCTCAAACGCGCCGAAGACCTCCTCGAGCAGGACATCCACGCGACGACCCTCGCCCAGGGGTACCGTCAGGCCTCCGAGAAAGCCGGCGAGGTCCTCGAGGACATTTCCGTGGAAGTCGACGCGGACGACGACGAGATCCTCGAGCAGATCGCCGCGACCGCGATGACCGGCAAAGGAGCCGAGAACGCCAAAGAACAACTGGCCAAACTCGTCGTCAGCGCCGTCCAGACCGTCGCCGACGACGACGGCATCGACACGGACAACGTCAAAGTCGAGAAAGTCGTCGGTGGCTCCATCGAGAACTCCGACCTCGTCGAGGGCGTCATCGTCGACAAAGAGCGCGTCAGCGAGAACATGCCGTACTTCACCGAAGACGCGAACATCGCGCTCATCGACGGTGCACTCGAGATCAAAGAAACCGAGATCGACGCCGAAGTCAACGTCACCGACCCAGACCAGCTCCAGCAGTTCCTCGAGCAGGAAGAAGCCCAGCTCAAGGAGTTAGTCGACCAGCTCGTCGAGGTCGGCGCTGACGTCGTCTTCGTCGATGGAGGCATCGACGACATGGCCCAGCACTACCTCGCCGAGGAAGGCATCATCGCCGTCCGCCGGGTCAAATCGAGCGACATGAAACGGCTGGCCCGCTCGACCGGTGGCAAGCCCGTCGCCACCGTCGACGACCTGACCGAGGACCACCTCGGCTTCGCTGGCAGCGTCGCCCAGAAAGACATCGCTGGCGATCAGCGCATCTTCGTCGAGGAGGTCGACGACGCCAAAGCCGTCACCCTCATCCTCCGCGGCGGCACCGAGCACGTCATCGACGAGGTCGACCGCGCCATCGAGGATTCGCTGGGCGTCGTCCGGACGACCCTCGAGGATGGCAAAGTCGTCGCCGGCGGTGGCGCACCCGAAGTCGAGCTCTCGCTGGCCCTGCGTGATTACGCCGACTCCGTCGGTGGCCGCGAACAGCTGGCTATCGAAGCCTTCGCGGACGCCCTCGAGGTCATCCCACGCACCCTCGCCGAGAACGCTGGACTCGATCCCATCGACTCGCTCGTGGAACTGCGCAGTGCCCACGACGGCGGCGACGTCGCTGCCGGGTTGGACGCCTACACGGGCGACACGATCGACATGGGCGAGGAGGGCGTGTACGAGCCCCTCCGTGTCAAGAGCCAGGCCATCGAGTCGGCCACGGAAGCCTCCGTCATGTTGCTCCGTATCGACGATGTGATCGCCGCTGGCGAGCTCAAAGGCGGCGGCAGCGACGATGGTGAGGACGACGAGATGCCACCAGGCGGCGGTATGGGTGGCATGGGTGGCATGGGCGGTATGGGTGGCATGGGCGGCGCGATGTGAGGGCAGTTCGGAGCGAAGCGAGAACTGCCTAAAGGCGAGCGGGGAACATCGTGACCCGCGAGCTACCAGTGTGACCGTTCACCTAACCAGAACTGCTTGACTGAGCATCACTCCGTGATCGGCCCATTTTTCTTGTTTTGACCCTCGAGCGACAGCGCCGCCATAGGTATCGTAACAACTGAAACGGTTCACACACTGATCGCCGATACGTCTGGCGATCAGGTGTGCAATGACTTGCAGTGGCTACGATAGCTCTCGGCCAGTCACTCGAGGCGGCGGCCGGACCTAGCATGCGATAGCATGAAATAAGTACGGGCCCGCAAAATTCGCGGCTATGCAAACACTCCTGTTGGATAGTGTGGCCGTCGATGAGAACGCCTTGATGGGCGAGGTCATCGCCGCCGTCGAGGACGCCTTCGCGGCGTACGAACGCGGCGACGCACAGATGCCCGCGAAATCCTACATCGACCTGCCCCAGTACAACGGCGACTTTCGCTCGATGCCGGCCTATATGAACGCCGGCGAGTGGGACGCTGCCGGATTGAAATGGGTCAACGTTCACCCGGACAATCCCGACGCCTCTGACCTCCCCACCGTTATGGGGACGATGATCTACTCCGACCCCGAAACCGGGTTCCCCCTCGCTGTCTTGGACGGAACCGAACTCACGATGAAACGAACGGGTGCGGCCGCCGCCGTCGCGACCGACTATCTAGCCGTCGAGGACGCCTCGAGCCTGGGCATCGTCGGTGCCGGGGTCCAGTCGTACACCCAACTCGACGCTATCGCACAGATTCGACCCATCGAAGAGGTCGTGGTTAGCGACCTCGACGAGGCCCGCGTCGAGGCGTTTATCGACGTGTACGGGGACGACTTCGACGTGCGGTCGGGGACGATCAGCGAGGCCGGCCACTGTGACATCCTCTCGACAGTGACCCCCGTCGAAACCCCCATCGTCTCCGCCGAAGACGTCGGCGAACACACCCACATCAACGCGATGGGAGCCGACGCCGAAGGCAAACAGGAACTCGAGACGGCCTTGCTGCAGGACGCTCGAGTCGTGATCGACGACCACAAACAGTGTACCCACTCCGGCGAGATCAACGTCCCGTACAACGATGGTCTCTTGACTGACGTCGATATCTACGGCGAGATCGGTCAGATCGTCGTCGGCGAGAAAGCTGGCCGAGACGGTGACACGGGCGTCAGTGTCTTCGATTCGACGGGGTTGGCAATCCAGGACGTTGCGGCGGCCCACGTCGTCTACGAACAGGCGGCAGGCAGCGAGAAGGGGTCGCCGTTCGACCTCGTCGGCGTCGACGAGTAACGGCGCGAGTGTCTGCCCACCTGTTTTTCGAGGGTTCGCTCGGGTTTGAGCGGATGCATCACGATCCTCGCTCGAGGAAGCAATCACTCGTCGGTGGGCAGTGCTCACTCGAGTACACCCACTGTAGCGAGACGTTTCGCGTGCTCGCTCAGGAACTCCACCAGGCGTCGAGAAGGCAACTGCGTCGCTGTAAGTCCGGCTTACGAGAAGTCACCAGACATGGGCTGTGTACCCACCCACGTTCGGTGACCATACTCGACCAGTGCAAAACCGTACGCCAGGCCAACGAACCATACTCCCGGATTAACAAATTACCCCGATGGGACACTGTCAGGTGTGTCGATGAAGCGACGAACATACTTGACAGGCACCGCTGTAACAGCGTTTACCCTTTCGATTGCTGGATGTGTTGGGGGCCAGGAAACCGATGACGAGGGGGCCACAAACGAAACGGACAACGAGACTGATACCGATACGGACACCGGAACTGACGATCAAGACGACTACGACGAAGACGACGCCGACGAGGATGAGGACGAAGAGACCCACTCCGACCTCTTGGGGACCTTCGACGACTTCGAGGACCTCGACGGTTGGAACGTCATCGCGGGCTCGCTCGAGGCCGACACCGACACGGTCTATGCGGGTTCACAATCCGCCCACGTGTACGCCTCCGAATCCGAAGAGCGGGTGCGAATCGTCCACGAGCTCGAGGAATCGATCGACGCCACGGACGTCGTGCCTGGGCTGGCACTCGCTGCGGACCGGAACGCGAGTCCGGTCATCCAATTGTACGACGAAGATGGCGAGTACTCCCAGTACCAGCAGTTCGTCCACGAAAACCACCCGTTCGTACGCCACAACTTCGGGCTGACACAGGTCTCCGGTGACCCTGACACCAGTGCCATTACTGAGATCCACATCGACTATTGGGTCGGCGACGAACACGAGATCGATCTCTGGATCGACGACCTCCATTTCGTCCCCCGGGTAAACACGGGTCGAGTCATGCTCCAGTTCCAGGGCGGCTTCGAGAGCGACTACACCCACGCGTATCCAATTCTCGAGGAACACGGCCTCACCGGCTCGACGTTCGTGGCGACCAATCGAGTTCGCGGGAGCGAGAACGTCGAAGGAAACCGCTTGACCGAAGGCCAGCTAGACGAACTCGTCGACGCCGGCTGGTCGGTCGGCACCGTCGGCGCGCGAGGACTGCAGTTACAGACCGTCGACGCCGAGGATCGGGAAGCCGATATTCTCGAACCGCTCGAGTGGCTCGACGACCACGGCTACGACACGCAGGCCTTCGCGTTCCCTGGCGGATGGTACGACGAGGCGGCCTACGACCTCGTCGAGTCGAACTACGATATCGCCTACGCGGGGCGTTATCAGTGTCAGGGCTGGGCCAGCAATCCGTACAACCTGACTCGTATTTCCGGCGGCGTGGACGAGCGAAACCTGAGCGCCGACGACATGATCGACGCCCTGAACCAGACGGCTGAATACGGCGGGTATACCACGATCACGTTCTACGAGATGGACGGTGACGATGCCGAGGCACTCGAGGCAACGGCCGCTCATCTTGCCGACCTCGAGGAAGCCGGTGCAATCGAACTGATCCATCCGGACGAGGTAGCTGAAGAATACCTGCTGTGAGCCGTACAGGCACGGATACAGGAGGGTGAGCTACTCGAGCGGTTCCGCGAAGCCAAAGTTTGCTTTCACGTCCTCGATGCGAACGGTGACGGTGTCGCCCGTTTCGACGCCTGGAACGAACAGCCGATAGCCCTCGACGGAAGCGATACCGTCGCCCTCCGAACCGACGTCGACGATCTCGACCTCGAGTTCGTCGCCCTCGCTGACGGGGGCCGTAATCCGCCCTTTCGCGAGCAAGTAAATTTCCGAAGAGGATTTCCGCGAGGCGTCGGGGCTCGTCGCCCGAACGTACTCGAAATCGGTACCCATGTCCTCGCGAAGGGCGTCCACGTCCGGTCCCTCGAACACTTTGATGGCGAGGTTCCCGCCCGGGGCGAGCAACTCGAGGGCCGTCTCGTAGGCCATGCGTGCGAGATGCAACGACCGGGCCTGATCCAGGGAGTACTCCCCCGACATGTTCGGGGCCATGTCCGAAATGACACAGTCGACGGGACCATCGGCCGCGTCGAGGACTCGCTTTCGGGTTTTTTCCTCGGTCATATCCCCGCGAAGCGTTTCGGTTCGGTCCGCGAGGTCGGGGTCCTCGAGGCGTTTGATCCGCTGTAAGTCGACGCCGATGACCCGTCCCTGCGGGCCGACTTTCTCGGCGGCAACCTGGAGCCACCCACCGGGAGCCGCCCCGAGGTCGACGACGGTGTCACCCCCCGAGATGAGGCGCTCGAGGTCGTCTAACTGTTTGAGTTTGTAAGCCGCCCTCGAGCGATAGCCCTGCTGTTTTGCGCGATTGTAGTAATCGTCCTTACGAGTCATCTGTTGGTACTAGTACCGTCTCGGGCGGTTTACGGGCTTCGGGTTTGCGCGTATCAGTCAGGCGGCGTCGGGCGAGACACCAGAACGACTCATTACAGGCGCCCTCACACGACATTGCCTCCGTGATTACAGGGTGGTGAGAATACACTGTTATCCTTTTACTGCGAGTGCGTGAATGGATACCTATGTCACAATCGGTCGACATAGACGACCTTCGTGAGTGGCTCGAAAACGTCGAGGCGGCCGAGACGGCACAGTTTCTGCTGGGGGCCATCGCACACCGTGAAGGGACCTCGGTCTCAGACCTTGCGTCCTGGTACGGCCGCTCGAGTGACGAGATCACCGATTGGCTGGATGAACTCGAACGTCGCCCGTTGCCCGTCTCGGTCGCGGCGAGAGAAGGCGTCGACTTCGAAGCATTGGCCGATGCCTCGGGACTCAATCGACAAACGATCGTCGACTGGTTTGGCTCGCTCACGACCTCAGATATCGACGAAGCGGCGGACGTCATCCGGCGCTACAGCCAGCAGAATCCGGGCCCCCTCTTGGGAGGCACCGAATCCCGCGTCTTCTACCTGGACTACGAGGTTATTGCTGACCACGGCTGGTCGCTCGACGATGAGAACCTCTTCGAGAAAGCCGGCGAGGCCGACCTCGACCTCGAAGCGTACGGTCGCTTTTTGGTCAAGCCGGGTGAGTCGATTCTCGAGGCAGCCGAAAAGCGCGGGCGGTCCTGGCCGTATGCCTGTCGGGGCGGGGCCTGCTCGAACTGTGCCGTGATCGTCACCCAAGGTGACGTGGCGATGCCCGGACAAACGGTGTTGACCGAGAATCAGGTCACGCAGTTCAACGCTCGGTTGGCCTGTGTGGGCGTGCCGGCGACGAGTGAAGTACACCTCGTCTATAACGTACAGCACTTAGACCAGTTCGAAGACCTGCAGTTACCGTCGCCGTTGACCGATGCCGAACCCTTGCAGTGATCGGTCTCCCGAACCTGCCAACCGGTGGTTCACGACAGGATTCGAGCCATCGTAAACGGTTTCTTCACGCTCGCCGACACTCGAGCATGGACATCGTCGTGTACGGCGCTGGCAGTCTCGGCAGCCTCATCGGGGGGCTCCTCGCCCGTCGCCACGACGTGACCCTCGTGGGTCGCGCGGACCACGTTCGAACTATTCAGCATCGAGGCCTGACGATCGAGGGTG
>PUKM01000020.1 GCA_003552325.1 Natrialbaceae archaeon
CGGATCACCGACGTGTACGTCACCGCGCCAGTCGACCGGAACCCAATTCGCGTCGTCTGTGATGGAACGTCGATGACGACCAATCTCTCGCTCACGCGCGCTGGTGGCGGGACACTCGCCTCGAGGATTCGTCGAACCAGCGGGCGGGCATTCTCTCGAGCGAGTCCGACCGTCGATGCCACCGTCGAACTGGCGAACGGTGTCGGTGTCCGCGTGGCCGGCGTCGGCGAACCCGTCACCGACGGCGTCGCGTTCGCGTTTCGAGAGCGCGCAGACGATCGATTCACCCTCCCCGGCTTGATCGCAAACGGAACGATGACGGCGGCCGCCGCCGGCTTCCTCTCCGTTGCCATCGAGCGAAACGCCGCCACCCTCATCGCAGGGACTCGAGGTGCCGGTAAGACGACGCTGCTCGGAACATTGCTGTATGAACTCCCACCATCGACACGCACGGTCGTCATCGAAGACACCCCGGAGCTACCAGTCGGGCCCCTGCAGCGCGTCGGCCGAGACGTGCAAGCCCTGCGGACGGGGACCGACAACGGACCGGAGATCACGGCAGCAGACGCCCTCAGAACGGCCCTTCGACTCGGTGATGGTGCACTGGTCGTCGGCGAAATACGAGGGAAAGAAGCACGTGTCCTCTACGAAGCCATGCGCGTCGGCGCGAACGCAAACGCCGTCCTCGGCACGATTCACGGCGACGGTGCCGACGACGTGTACGAACGGGTCGTCTCTGACCTCGGGGTCGAACCCTCATCGTTCGGCGCGACCGATCTCGTGGTGACAACGCAGGCAGCACACATGGCCGACGGAAAACGACGGTACCTCGCTCGAGTCGAAGAGGTGTGTGGGCAGGGAGACGAGACGTGGTTCGAGCCGCTGTACACCTGCGTGGACAGCACGCAGGCGACCCCAACAGGCCGGGTCGACCGCGGCGAAAGCCGCTTGCTCGAGCGCCTCACGCGGCCGGGTGAAACCTACGCCGACATCCGAAGGGCACTCGAGCGCCGGTCACGACTGCTCGACGAATTGGCTGCCGACGGGCGGACCTCACCGGCCGATGTGGCCGCTGCCGCGGTCGAGCA
The DNA here is from genome assembly GCA_003552325.1 of Natrialbaceae archaeon. Taxonomy (GTDB): domain Archaea; phylum Halobacteriota; class Halobacteria; order Halobacteriales; family Natrialbaceae; genus Natronosalvus. Next base: position 1,089 of record PUKM01000020.1, read on the forward strand.
TCGACTCGAGGCGAATCCCACCGACGAAAGGGCAGTATCGGGTCTGGGGCCGGAGGGTTAACGTGCGCCTCGAGCCTGCAGTCCGGTTTCTGGCTCGGCTGTACCCCTCCGACGTGACCGTCAGCGACGACCTCGTCGACTCCCTTGCGTTCATCGAGAGCGACCTCGAGGGGGAGACGGTGGTCCGGGCCGGTTACGCCACTGGGATCGTTGCCCTTCTGCCGCTGTGTGGCCTCTTTCTCGCGCCCTTACCCCTGAGTGCTACCCTCGCGGTCATCCTCGCGACTGCACTGGGGCTAATCCACACCGTTCACACCGCGCCGCAGATCGCCGCTGCAATCAGACGTACCGAAGCACTCGGAGAGACGCCAACGCTCATCGGCCGGGCCGTCCTCCGCATGCAGATCGAGCCGACGACCGAACGCGCCGTGCGGTTCGCTGCCGATACAGGTGAAGGTCCACTCGCCAAGAGCTTAGACGGTCACATCGAACGGGCGAATGGGACCCCACAGTCCGGCCTCATCGCCTTCGCTACGGAGTGGGTCGCCTGGTTTCCCGCACTCAGACGATCCGCCTACCTCCTCGAGACTGCCCAAGACGCACCTGACGGTGATCGTGGACGGACGCTCGAGCGAGCCCTCGGTGCGATCCTGACCGGGACGCGCGACCAGATGGCCACCTTCACGAGTGCGATCAGAGGACCAGCGACAGGACTGTACGCCTTTGGCGTGTTGCTGCCGCTCGCACTTGTGGCGCTCGTTCCGGCTGGGGCGATCGTCGGCTACGCCGTCAGCGTCTGGCCCTTCGTCTTCCTCTACAACCTGGTGTTGCCGGGGACACTCATCGCGGCGAGTATCTGGATGTTGAGCCGTCGCCCGGTTGCTTTTCCACCCCCGACGGTCACTCGAGACCACCCTGACGTCCCGGAACGGTTGCCCCTCCGACTCACTTGGGGCGTCGCCGCCGCCGTCGTCGCCTTCGTCTTCACCGCACTGCTCGGCCCACGATATCTCGCCCCGATTGCCGCACTGGGAATGGGTCTCGGCGTCACGCTCATGGCGCTCTTTCATCCAATCGTGGCCGTTCGGAACCACGTTCGTGCCGTCGAAGCCCACCTCGTCGACGCGCTGTACCTGATTGGCAGGCAAGTCACGGAGGGCAGAGCCGTCGAATCGGCCGTCGCTCTCGCCGCCGATCGGGTGCCCGCCGAAACCGGGGCTGTCTTCGCTACCGCTGCTGGCGTCGACCGGCGTCTCCACGTCGGTGTCGAAGCAGCGTTCATCGGGGAGTACGGCGCGCTGAGAGACGTCCCCAGTCCCCGGGCCCACAGCATGGCCAGACTGCTAGCGATCGCTGCTACTGAAGGCCAACCCGCAGGTCACGCCATCGTCTCGATGGCCGACCACCTCGAGGAACTGCAAGCCGTCGAACGCGAAACCCGTCGACAGCTCTCGATGGTCACGGACACCCTCGAGCACACTGCCTCCTTTTTCGCGCCGCTTATTGGCGGGTCGACGGTGGCACTGGCCGCATTGATGGCCGAACACGTGCTCGAGGGGGACGAGATGGCCGAAGCGATGGTTCCGGCAACCGATCTGGGAATCGTGATCGGTGTGTACGTCCTGACGCTGTGTCTGATCCTGACGCCGCTGTCGCTCGCGCTCCGCCACGGTCTCGACAGAGCGATGATCGGCTACTACGCCGGCCGTTCGCTCGTGTTCGCGACACCGATATACATCGCGACGGTCACCCTGATCGGCGTGTTCATTACGTGACCGGGTCGTTAGCCCCACAGACTGGATCATAGCGCCTCGCTCAGGCGGTGCGGAGAACGCGAGAGGAATAGATGGTGACCGCAGAGCGGTCGTGGGTTTATATACAATCGGGCGGCGACCCTGGCTATGGAACTCGAGGCACCCGCCGATGGCTGGTACGTCTGGGTCGCCGTTTCCCTCGTGAGTCTCGCAATCCTCGGATTGGTGTTCACGCTACCGAGTGGCCCACCGCCCGACGCGACGACAGGTGCAAACACCATCGACGACGTCGCTGGGAGCCCGTACGAAGCGACGGGGACGTTCACACACGACGGTGCCGAACTCCGACTGTCGGCCACACAACTCTCACTCAGGGGCGACCACGGCACCGATCACGCGCCACTCAGCTACGGCCCCGTCGTCCCGGTCGCCGGCGATCCATCCCTCGAACGAGTCGTCCACGGGGCATCCTATCAGGACGAGTTCGGTGACGGGGTCGCCCCGAGCAGTTTTGCGTTCCTCGAGGCGGTCGACGACGCGGCCGTTTCCGATGATGGTGAGTGGCACGGTTCGTCAGGAGCGGTGACGGTCAGACAGGTTCGGCTCACCTCAGGTGGAGCCGACCTCATTGAATACGTTCCGGGCGAGGGTCATCGAGCGATTACAGCGTACTGGGACGGAGTCAGATACGACAGCACGGCTGGAGAGTTCTACGTTGTGCTCGTGGCGGATGGTGGGTGAGCGAGTTCCTGGTCGGCTCCGGGTTCAAATACTATCGAGGGGCCAGCGGGGGTATGCAGACGATTGCACTTGCCGGCGCGAAGGGGGGTTGCGGGAAGACCACGGCAACCCTCGGCATCGCCGAGGCTATCGGTCGAACGGGGACGACGACGCTGGCGGTCGACGCGGATAGACAGCTCCCGAACCTACACGTCATGGGTGGCTGTGACCGGACGCCGACGGTGGGCGATGTGCCGGCATCCGGAGCAGGTCCAGCCCAAGAACGAATCGAAACGGTGGCCCATCGGAGTCCGCGTGTCGACACCACAGGGTTGATCACCGCAGCGCCGCCGGATGCGGAGGTCGCACTCGAGCACGCCCTCGAGCGGCTGTCGATGCCCGGCGTTCCGATATTCGTCGACTGTCCCTCCGGTGCTGGTCCGGACCTGCTCGAGCCCCTCTCTGGGGCAGACGGCGTCATCGTCGTCACCACGGCGAGCGACCGGAGTCTCGTTGCGGCGGAAACGACCGTCGACATCGCGGGTCGGCTCGGCGTCCCAGTGCTCGGTGTGGTCTGTACCCGATGTGCGGAGCCACCGGAAACGATCGAGCAACGACTCGAGGTTCCCCTACTCGGTGGGGTTCCCGAGCAAGAGGACCCCCTCACTGACGAGGAGGCAGTCGCTGCGTTCGACGACATCGCCGCTCGAATCGAACCCCACGTTCGCGCCCCGATCGAGGACACCGGACGGCTGTCGACTGGCTTTCGGACGCTCGACAGTACCTTCGGCGGCGGCCTCCCACCGGGCACGACAGTGCTCCTCGAGGCACCGGCTGCCAGCCAGATTGGACACGTCATCGCCGGCATGACCGCCCCGCGTGGCACCCTATATCTCACCACCGAGGGCAGTGAACGCGCGGTCACACGAACGCTCGAGGCGACGCCACTCGAGACGGGAACGCCGACGGTCCGTTCGGTACCGGCAGTGGACGGAGACTCCACAGTCGAAAACGCGGGTAAGAACGTCCCGTCAGAAACGGTGTATGCCACCGAAGCCATCGAACGAGCAACGACCCTGCTGGAGAAACTGCCGAACGGTGCGACGTTCATCCTCGACAGTCTCGATGCCCTCGAGGACGCACCGACGGCAACCTATCGGTCCTTCCTCAGGACAGTGCGGACGAGGATTGCCGAGACCGACGGGGTTGCGTTCCTCTACGGTGCGCCACCGGTGACACCAGAACGGAGCCAGGCACGCGAGGTTGCCAGACGGATCAGTGACGTGGTTCTCGCGGTCGAAGAACGGCCAGAACGTAATCAGGAATTACCCGTGGGTTGGAACGCCGACCACTCGGTGACCTGCTCGAAGTGTTCGTTCGACCCGCACGTGCGTGGCTCTCACCACCTCTCGACAGTGGTAGGGGAGACCGATATCGGCGACTCGAGCACGCCACTCGAGATGATCGACAGCACGACAGCGGATCCTACGCCGAGGACGTGAGCGCGTCGATCGCAACCAGTGAGTCCCCGGTGAGCGCTCTGACGTAGGCCCCGCCAGCGATCGACACGTGGCCGAAGTCGGCTTCGTCGAGGCCGTAGAGCCCGATCGCTCGAGAGGTGTCGCCACCGCCGACGACCGAGAAGCAGTCGGTGTCAGCGATTGCCTCGAGGACGGTCACGGTGCCGTGGGCAAAGCGTTCGTCCTCGAAGACGCCGAGTGCGCCTTTCACGAAGACGGCGTCCGACTCACGAACGAGGTCACCGTACGCGTCGGCTGTCTCAGAGCCAACGTCGAGGTACGACGTGTCCTTCTCGATACCTTCGACGTCGGTTTCGGCCCGGCCGCCGTCGTCGCCCTCACAGGCCAGGTCCGTGGCGAGGTGTAAGCGGTCGCCATACTCCTCGAGGACTGATTCGATCGTGTCGGCGTGGTCGTCCCACTGGTGGTCGAAAAACTCGGTGCCGTCGACGTCGTAGCCAACGTCGTGGCCGGCCGCCCGGAGGAACAGTTCGCCGACGATGCCGCCGAGGCAGAAGCGGTCGACGGTGTCGTCGACCTGTTCGATGACCGGGATCAGGTCCTCCGCTTTGGTGCCCCCGAGGACCATCGTCACCGGGCCGTCGAATTCGCGGTCCTGAATCGCGGAGTTCGCGGTGTATTCGGCCGCCATGACGGGGCCTGCGTACGCCTCGAGGACGAGCGGGAAGCCGACGAGCGAGGCGTGGGCGCGGTGAGCTGCCGAGTAGGCATCGTTGACGTAGGCGTCGACGTGTGGTGAGAGCGTCTGGACGAACTCACTTTCGGCGTGTTCCGCTGGCGGTTTCTCCGGGAGCTCATCATCACACATTCGGACGTTCTCGAGGAGGAGGACCTCACCCGACTCGAGGCTGTCGACGGCCTCGAGAGCGTCCTCGCCGTAGGTATCTGGCACGAACTGCACGGATTGATCGAGGTGCCCTTCCAGAACCTCGGCGTGACTCTCGAGGGAGATGAACGAGTCACCACCGGGTCGGCCTTGGTGAGCGAGGACGACGATGGCGTGATCGTCCGCGAGGAGTTGTCGGATCGAGTCGGCGTGGCGTTCGAACCGGCGGTTATCCTGGGCGATGCCATCTTCGACGGGGGCGTTGATGTCGACGCGGACGAGCAGGCGTTGACCGGGTTCGAGGTCACTGCAGGTGTTGAACATACGTAGACAGGGGCGACGTGACGGCATAAAACGGCAGGATCGCGTCGTATCCTGCGAGAGAGACAACCCACAACGATCAAACGACCCTGGACACAAGAAGAAGGCGAGTATGCATTTCGACCAGCGGACCCAGCGTGCCCTGCGAGCCGTTGGGCTGGATACCGACGATCTCGAGACGGCGTCCGAACACGTCGTCGACGCGGTAGCCGCGGAGGCGACGGCACTCGAGGCGTTTTTCGACCGTCACGACACCGTCTATTCGGACATGGACATGGCCCACTCGAGC
>PUKM01000062.1 GCA_003552325.1 Natrialbaceae archaeon
AGACGTTCTCGATATCGTTCCGGAGAACTGGCGTGATCCCGACGGGACCTGGGTTGGTGTCTCAGGTCGAGTGATGTCCGTGCTCTACAACACCGATACCTACGACGCGGACGACCTCCCCGTCGACATCTTCGAGTACGCTCAGGACGACCGCTTCGAAGACGACATGGCCTGGCGCGTCGACTCCGGCTCGTTCCTCTCGTTCATCCGGGCCATGATGATCGAACACGGCGAGGAGACCACCCGCGAGTTCATCGAGGATATGGAAGCGAGCGGCATCACAAACCACGAAGGCGGGTCGACAACGCCTGAAGCCGTCGCCGCCGGTGAGGTCTCGATCGGCTTCACCAACCACTACTACGGCGGCCGCACCCTCGACGATCAGCCGGACGCCCCGATGGCCGTCCACTTCACCGAAAACGATCTCGGCTCGCTGTTCAACGTCTCCGGCGTGGCCGTTCTCGACTCGAGCGACGAACAGGACCTGGCCCGGAATTTCGCTCGGCACCTCCTCAGCACCGAGGGCCAGGAGTTCTTCGTCGAAACCAACCGCGAGTACGCCGTGATCCCCGGCGTGGAGTACGGGTTCGACGCCGTTCCGCCGATCGACGAAATCGACTACCCTGACTTCGACCTCAACCAACTCGCCGACGTGGAACCGGCTGTCGACCTGTTGCGGGACGTCGGCTACCGGTAGGGCACTCACGAGTGGGACCCTAACCCCACGCCGATGTCAGAAGCCATAAAACCGACTCTCGACTACCTTCTGTAGAGACCCCAGATGGAGACTGAAACCGGCGATTCGGCCGACGACGGATCGGCCGTTCGCGACGCCAGGCCCCTCGGCTTGACCATGCTGAGCGGGGCCATCGCCGCCGCCGTGGTCTTCCCGCTGACGTGGCTCTTGCTCCGGGCCGCCGAGGTCGACGCCGAACGCGCGTTCGGTATCGTCGTCCGACAACGCAACCTCGAGATCACGCTCAACAGCCTCACGCTGATGGGCAGCGTCACCCTGCTCTCCATCCTGATCGGCGTCCCTCTCGCCGTGTTGACCGTCCAGACGGACCTGCCGTATCGGCGCTTCTGGACCATCGTCATCGCCTTACCGCTCGCGATTCCGAGCTACATCGGCGCGTTCGCGTTCGTCTCCGTCTTCCGCCCCCGTGGCATCGTCCAGTCCTGGCTCGAGCCGTTCGGCGTCACGGAACTGCCCTCGATCTACGGCCTCCACGGGGCAATCCTCATCATCACCCTCTACACCTACCCCTACGTGTTCATCACCACTCGAGCGGCCCTCAAATCGTTCGACACCTCCCTGCTCGATGCGGCCGTCACCCTCAAACACACGCGTTGGGAGGCGTTCAAACGGGTCACGGTGCCCCAGATTTGGCCGGCCGTCACCGCCGGGGCGCTCCTGGTCGCCCTCTACGCCGTTTCGGACTTCGGGACGCCGGCCTTCCTCCAGGCCGAGGTGTTCACCCGCCAGATCTATCTGGAGCACCGATCGCTCGGCGGTGCCCACTACGCGGCGTTCCTCTCGCTGCAACTCGTGGCCATCACGATGGTCATCATCGCCCTCGAGTCACGGATCAGCGGGAACGAAACGCTCTACACTGGACGGACGGCCAAACACGACAGCAAACCGTTCAAATTGGGCCGCTGGAAGTGGCCGGCGACGGCTGCCTGTGGCCTGCTCGGGTTCGTCACGCTCGTCTTGCCGATTCTGATCTACACGCAGTGGTTGTTTACCGTCGAGACCGACCGGGCCGGCACGTTCGATTTCGAACTCATCTACGCCCTGAACTCCATCGGGGTTGCGGGGGCGGCCGCCATCGTGGCAACCCTGCTCGCGCTCCCGGTGGCGTATCTGGCTGCTCGCCACCACTCGCCGCTGGCCTGGCTATTCGAGCGAGCGACCTACATCGGTTTCGCCGTCCCCGGCATCGTCATCGGGCTGGCGCTGGTGTTTTTCGGGGCGAACTACGGTGGCATTTTCTACCAGTCGATTCCCATCCTGGTGTTCGCCTACGTCGTCCGGTTTATGCCACAGTCGGTCGGGTCGACCCGAACCTCCGTCCTGCAAGTCGACCCAAAACTGACCGAGGCCTCACGGACGCTCGGGAGAGGGGCGGCGAACACGTTCCGGACGGTGACGTTGCCGCTCATTGCTCCCGGGCTTGCGGCCGGAGCCGCCCTCGTGTTTCTCACCACGATGAAAGAACTCCCCGCGACGCTGTTGCTCCGTCCGACCGGATTCGAGACGCTCGTGACACGCATTTGGGCGGCCGAAAGCGCCGCCGTCTACGGACAGGCCGCGATTCCCGCGTTGATCCTGATCCTCGTCTCCGGCCTCTCGATGGTCATTATCCTGCGCCAGGAAGACCTCTAGACAGGGGCCTCGAGTGCTCGAGGGCAGACATCTCGACAGGACGCCTGCCAGCAGCCAGAGGTGCGTTCTCACACATCCACAAGCGGGGCTGGTATAGTACCAACTGAAACGATTTACACACTGATCGCCGATCCATCTGGCGGTCATGTGTGCAATGACTTGCAGTGGCTACTATAACTGGAACACATATACAACGGCGAGACACATCCGCACCCTTAAGTCCACACCAGAAAATAGTCACGTCAATATGGAGTACGCACTCGAGATCGATGGCACACCGGACACCATCCCGGGTGGAACCGGCATCTTGTTGTTACACCCCTCGACAGGCGAAACCGACCGCATCGACACCGATTTCCTCAAAACCGACACCGACTCCTTTCTCGTCGTCTCGACGCGCACTACGGCCCGCGAAGTCACCCAGAAACTCGAGTACTACGACGTGGACGAATCTCGCGCTGTCATCCTCGATACACTAAGCATCGAACGCGGCTACTCCCGTCGTGCTGGTGAACACGTTCACTACGTCGCCGCGCCGGACGACGTCGACGGCATCGTCCACCAGGTCGAACAGTTTCTCGAGAACCACGGCGGCAAGGTCCGGATCAGTTTCGACTCCGTGACCGAACTCGCCTACTACGCTGGGGAGGACGAAGCCCTCGAGACGATGGAACGAATTGTAAACTTACTCGAGAAACACGACGCTGTCGGTCTCTTCCATCTCTCTGAGGAGGTCCACGACGACGACGTCGTCGAGCAGTTCCGGTCGTTGTTCGCGGGCGTCGTCGACCTCAACGCAGACGGTGACGTCTCGAGTCAGTTCTAATCGGTCGTCACAAGACCACACAGTCGTCGTTCACTCCTCGAGCGCCGCGAACGTCTTTTCGGCCCATCGGACGGCGTATGCGGGGCCGTGGTCGCGGTAGGCGTCGGTATCGAGGGCGGCGAACGGTGCGGGTAGTTCGAGCGCGTGTTTGAGCCCGGCACAGGCGAGTTCGGTCGCATCGGCGAAATCGGTCTCTCCGCGGGCGACAGCCCTGGGAAGCCCCGAGACGCGTCCCTCGAGCCGGGAGCCAGCGTCGTGCCAGGCGTCGGCGAGGTCGGAATGTGACTCGGCCCAGGTCGCGAACACCTCGCGACTCTGGAGGCCAACCCAGCCGTCGTACAGCGCGGCCGCGATCTGGTACGTGCCGTGCGGGTCGAGCGGGACTGCTTCGTCGAGGTCTCGATACCCTTCCTCGAAGAAGCCGAGGAAGTGTTCGGGTACCTCGAGGCCGACCTCGACCAGCGCCTCGGCGAGCAAGAAATCGATGAAGGCCTCCGGCGAGCCCGCGACACGGGTTTTGACCAACACCACGGGTGGTTCGGTCTGGCGAGTCCACGTGATGGAGCCGTCGCCGGGCATCCCGATGGTGAAATCCGACCCGGCGTATCGTGCGAGGAGCCGTGGGGTGTCCGGGGGAAGCCACTCGGCTGGATAGCTCGCAGGCTCGAGGCGGTCGACGAGCAACCCGAGGTCTTCGGCCTGGGCGGGTGGGAGCGTTTCGAAGTCCCGGCCGGCGTCGAGAACGATGGCGTCCGGGGCATGTTCCTCACGGACCGACGCGACGGCAGGTGAACAGGGTCGTTCCTCGAACATCAGGCGGCGACGATCGATTGGGCGATCAGTAACAGCGACAACAGCGCTGAGGCGGCGATCGTACTGACGACGACTTTCGTTGCAGTGCTCATACTCGAGACTGGTCAGTCCGGCCGCTTAAATCCATCTGTGTCGGGGAGACCCAGCAGGTATTTTTGTCTGGACCCGCCGCTATCGAGTATGGATCCGGCACTCGGCCCACCGCAGGCGATGGCCGAACAGCGTGATGAGCTGACGCCGATGATGGCCCAGTATCACGACCTCTGTGCCGCCTACGACGACGCGCTCGTCCTCTTTCAGGTCGGTGATTTCTACGAAACCTTCTGTGGGGCCGCCGAACGAACCGCCCGCCTCCTCGAGTTGACCCTCACCAGTCGGGAGGACTCAACCGGCGAGTATCCGATGACCGGCGTCCCCATCGACAACGTCGAGCCCTACGTCGAAGAACTCCTCGAGCACGGCTACCGCGTGGCGATCGCCGACCAGGTCCAGGATCCCAGCGAGGCAACCGGTGTCGTCGACCGCGCAGTCACGCGGATTATCACCCCTGGGACGCTCACCGAGGACGAACTGCTCTCGAGTGACGATAATACGTTCGTGGCCGCGTTAGCTCGTGGTCACGACAGACAGGAAACGCTCGCCCTCGCCCTCCTCGACGTCTCGACGGGTGACTTTCTCACGACGAGCGCCCCTCGAGGCGCACGCATCGCCGACGAACTCACACGATTCACCCCAGCAGAAGCGATCCTCGAGCCAGGCGTCGACGCCGACGTGCTGCCCGAACGCTGTATGGTGACGGCGTTCGATTCCATAGCGTTCGACCTCGAAACTGCCCGCGAGCGGCTCAAAACTTACTTCGGACAACCCGAAACCCTGGTGGCCAACGACGCCGAGATTCGCGCCTGTGGGGCCGTCCTGGCCTACGCGGAGTACACGCGTGGGGGGCTTCCAGAGGGCGAAGACGGCCCCGGCGAATCCGACGGACCAGATCCGGCCACGATACCTGAAACGAGCCGACTCGAGTACGTCACACGGCTCCACCGGTACGACCCTCGAGAGTACCTGCTGCTCGACGCCGTCGCCGTGAACAGCCTCGAACTGTTCGAGCCCCGCGCCGTCCACGGTTGTCGAGACGCCACGCTCGTGGGCATCCTGGACGAAACCGAAACTGCCCTCGGCGGCCGCCGACTCCGGGATTGGGTCAGACGACCCTTACTCGATCCCACCGACATCGATGCCCGGTTAGACGCCGTCGAGTGGCTAATCAATGACCCACAAACACGGGACGCGATCCGCGACGACCTCCGTGGCGTCTACGACCTCGAGCGATTGATCGGACGGATCTCGAGGGAACGAGCGAACGCCAGGGACCTCCGTTCATTACACGACACCCTCACGCGAGTTCCCGCCATCCGTGACGCCCTCGAAGGGGTCGAAAACAGTGCCCTGTTGGAAGACCTTCACGACGCACTGGATCCACTCGAGGACGTTCGCGAGCACATCGACCGGGCGATCGTCGCCGACCCACCCCACGAACTCACCGAGGGTGGCATCATCGCCGACGGCTACGACGACCACCTCGACGAACTCCGGGATACTGCCCGGGAAGGGAAACAGTGGATCGACGACCTCGAGGAGCACGAACGCGAGCGCACCGGAGTCGACTCCCTGAAAGTCGGGTACAACTCGGTTCACGGCTACTACATCGAGGTGACCAACCCCAACCTCGGGGCCGTCCCCGAGGAGTACCAGCGTCGCCAGACGCTGAAACGGGCCGAGCGATTCGTCACGCCCGAACTGAAGCAACGAGAAGAGGAGATCGTCGGCGCTGAAAGCCGGGCGGACCAGCACGAATACGAACGCTTCCGGGAGGTCCGGCGTTCCATCGCCGACGAAGTCGAGCGCGTACAGACCCTCGCCGACGCCCTGGCCCGACTCGACGCCCTCTGTTCGCTGGCGACCGTCGCCGCCGAGCACGACTACTGCCGTCCGACGCTCCTCGGGGACACCGACGCGCCCCGCCTCGAGATCCGTGGTGGTCGCCATCCAGTCGTCGAACGAACCCAACCCTCGTTCGTCCCGAACGATGCGGCGCTCAACCAGGATGCCCGTGTGGCACTCATCACCGGACCCAACATGTCCGGAAAATCAACGTACATGCGCCAGGTGGCCCTGATCGTCTTGCTCACCCAACTCGGCAGTTTCGTCCCCGCACGTGAGGTCCGTCTCTCCCCACTCGAGCGGATTTTCACCCGTGTAGGTGCCAGCGACGACATCGCGGGCGGGCGATCGACGTTCATGGTCGAAATGGACGAACTCGCGACGATCCTTCGGGAGGCAGACGACCACTCGTTGGTCTTACTCGACGAAGTCGGCCGGGGAACCGCGACCAGCGACGGACTGGCTCTCGCACAGGCGATCACCGAACACATCCACGACCGGGTTGGCGCACTGACGCTCTTTGCGACCCATCACCATCCGCTGACTGCCCTCGAG
>PUKM01000132.1 GCA_003552325.1 Natrialbaceae archaeon
GAAGTGGGCCGACGGGGTCGTCGAGGCGATGTTCGATCTATTCTACCGACAGTTGATGCTCGCACCGCTCTTTGGCGACGGCTCTCACCAACCCTTCGACCTCCCCGATGCGTGCTCGGATTCGGTCGAGGCGAAGGGGCCGTACTGGCTCGGCCAACGGTTCCTCGAGGCGAGCTATCTCGACCGTGGTGAGCGGGCGTTCGAACGGCTCTGTGACGATGAGCCGACCGAACGGAAAAAGCGATTATGCGGCCTGGGCCGAATCGCGTACAAGCGTTCCGAGTACCACGATGCCATGGCCTACCTGGAGGCAGGGTTACCGATCGCCGAGGAACAAGGCGACCTCTCTCGCGAATTCATCTTTCATAAGCATCTCGGGCTGGTACACTGGCGTCTCGGTGCTTACGATGATGGACGCGACCACCTCGAGACCTGTATCGAACTGGCTCGCGCACTCGACTCCCGCCGGCTCGAAGGGAAAGTACACACATCGCTGGGTGGGATCGCGTGGGCACAGGGGCAGTACGAGCGTGCTCGAGCGAGCAACGAGTTCCAACTCGAGCGCACGCGCGAAATCGGTGATCGATATGGTGAGGCCACGAGCATCAACAACCTCGGCCTCATCGCACAGGCCCAGGGTGCGTACGACCGCGCGGAAACCCGTCACGAGGAAGCGCTCGCCATCGCACGCGAGATGGGATTCCGTTCGACCGAGACGCACTGTCTCAACAACCTCGGAAACATCGCCTCAGCACGCGGGTTGCTGGAAGATGCAGTCGCGTTCCACGAAGGCGCACTCGAACTCAGCGAGGAAACCGACAGTGCTACACACCGTGGAGAAAGCCACTGGCGGCTCGGAGCGGTGGCGATCGATCGTGGCGAGTACGAAGATGCACGACGGCATCTCGAGGCAGCGAAAACGATCTTTACGGAGATCGATGATCGAACGTACCTCAGTCGAATCACCCTCGAACGAGCACGCCTGGCGCTCGAGTGTGGAGAACCCGCGAAAGCCCACAGCATGGCGAGTGAGGCTCACGACCTCGCCCGCGACCTCGGTGCCGAGAACGAACGCGCCAGATCCCAGCAACTTCTCGGTCGAATCGCGCTCGGAGAGAACGACCCCGATGGCGCACTCGAGCACTGGAGGGACGCGTTCGAGACCTTCGAAAACCGAGGGATGTACGATACAGCGCTCGAGACACTCCAGCTCCTCATCGATACGTGTTGTGCCAACGGCGACGACGATTCGGCGAATGAATGGTATCACCAGGCCCGAACGCTGGTCGCTGATGCCCCCGAATCGACAGTGGCGCTCCATCGCGAGTGGATCCGTGAGTACGAAACGACACAGGGGCAGGTCTGACCCATCGTGAGTTGCCGCCTCCGATTTGTTGACGTGGCTTTATTCGACACCCTCGAACACTGCGTTCGAGTTCTGCGGGGCTCGGATGTTGCTCTCGACGCACTCGAGTATCGATCCCTCGAGGGGCACTGGCCGGGTATCCTACGGTCACGATCGGCTTTGATCGCCGCTCAGGGGGGCTCCTCACAGTCCATGTCCGGTGGGGTGATGGGGTCGGTCTCACCCCAGGAGTGAAACTCACCGACGCCCTCCTCCCACTCGATTCGAACTGGATACCCGGTCGCAGTGCTCAGATAATGTGTCTCGCTGCCATCTTCGAAGACGTATACCTCCTCCCCATCGATCGTCGTCGTCTCAGTGACGGTCCACTCGGCCATCTGGTCGCTCAGTTCCTGATTTGCGTCGACGTACTCACCCTGTTCCGGATCCCCTGGCTCGATGATGCACTCTCCCATGGCTACCTGATAGAGGTCGCCGTCAACGCCATACATCTCGATCGTTACTCCGTCGTCAGTTTCGATCGCAACGTGGTAGTCGCCCTCGTGGACGGTTTGTGTGCCGACGGCGGGTTCCGGGGAGTCGAAATCGAACTCGACGGTGAACGACGTCTCGTAATTGTGGACATCGGCATACGTTTGCTCGCCGTCCGGGGTCGTTTCCCCTCCATCATCGGCGGCCGCTTCGTCGGTTGTGTCGTCGGCCGAATCGTCTGTGCCAGCTGTCGTATCCGTTGCATCCGCTGATTCTGGATCGTCTCCATCTCCGAGACACCCAGCCACCGCGAGGAACCCTCCCGCCCCGATCAACGCTACAACTCGCCGTCTTCGGATCCTACCGATCATTACCAGTGCTACCAGCGAATCGCCTAATATTTCACCGACCGACGGACTGTTTCATCCTCTGGCACATCCCCGTCGGATTTCGTCCTCGAGCGGCCCGCTGGTGTCGGCCACAGCTGAACACTCGAACGAGCAGACTTCCCCCTGATTCGATGAGACGGAACGGCTCGTCGTCGTGGCACTGAGTCGAGCCGGACGGCGGCTGATGACTTCTTCCCCGCTCGGTGGGGTTCCCGGTTCGATGGGGTCGGACGTGCTCACGTCCGCTCTCGAGTCCCGGTCCGCCCCGCGAATGAACCCTTTCACGTTTCTCGGCTCAGACTGGTTCGTGTGAGCATGTTCTCTGCCGGTTCATCACCGTCTCACCGTTGCGGTTTCAGCGCTCCGCCTTTGTTTCCGGGCTCGTTTCGACTGTCACCCCTCACGGCGTATACCGCCGAAGAGTAGTCGTTCCGCCGTCTGGTGTAGATGTTTGATTATGCGGCCCGTGTTGCCGCTATTCGCGCGCACGCGCGCGAGGGGTTTAACCGTCTCTGGCCCATCAATTATCTATGGAGTCACGCACTGATTCGGCGATTGACAGCGCCCTCTCGTACGGGCGGATTGATGTGGGTGTACTCGTCATCGGCGCGGGTGCAGCGGGTGCTCGCACCGCGATCGAACTCGTTGACAACGGTGTGTCGGTAGACGACGTGCTCGTGTTGGGCAAGCGAAATCACGGTGACGCACACACGACCTGGGCCCGCGGGGGCATCAACGGCGCATTGGGAACGCACGATGCCGAAGACTCGTGGGCGATCCACGCCGCAGACACCCTCAACGAAGGCCATCACATCAACGACCCAGCGAAAGTCGAAACGGTCGCCCGTCAGCTCCCGGATCGACTCCGCGAACTCGACGAGTGGGGAATGGCGTTCTCTCGCACCGAAGACGGGGAAATCGACCAACGGTACTTCGGTGCGCAGTCGTTCCGACGGACAGCGTTCGCCGGCGACCACACCGGCGAGTCACTCCTCGATACCCTCGTCGACCAGGCACAGCAGCGGTCGATTCCCTACCGCGAGAACGTGATGGTCACCAAGTTGCTCTCGGATGGCGACCAGGTCTACGGTGCGGTCGGCTTCGACATGGCCGACGGCGAGTTCCTGCTGTTCAACGCCGGAACCGTCGTGCTCGCTGCAGGCGGGTACGCCTCACTGTACAACCGTCACACCTCTCGAGACGACGAAAACAACGGTGATGGCCCTGCGCTCGCATACGATGCTGGGGCGTCCCTGATGGACATGGAGTTCGTTCAGTTCCATCCGACGGGGATGGCGGTCGACGAAACCGACCCCGACTGGGAACCGTGGGACGGCCGTCTCGTCACCGAGGCCGTTCGTGGGGAGGGTGGCCGGTTGTACAACGCAGACGGCGAGCGGTTTATGAAACGGTACTCGCCGGACCAGATGGAACTCGACGCTCGAGACGTGGTCGCTCGCGCCATCGCACAGGAGATTGCTGAGGGCCGCGGAACCGAAAACGGCGGTGTCTTCCTCGACATCTCACACAGAGACCGTCAGTTTATCCAGACTCGACTCCCGCGGATGTACGAACGGTTTGCCGGACTCGGCGTCGATATGGCCGAAGAACCGGTCGAGGTTGCGCCAGCCGCTCACTACGGCATGGGCGGTGTCGTGGTCGACGATAACGGGGAGACGGAGATTGACGGGTTGTTCGCGATCGGTGAAACGATGGCAGGGGTTCACGGCGCGAACCGACTCGGCGGCAACTCCCTCGCGGAAACCGTCGCCTTCGGCACCGTTACGGGCCGTCGAATTGCAAGCGAAGGGGCTGAACCGGGTGCGCTCCCGGACAGCATCGTCGGTGGAATCGCCGAGCCACATATGGCTCACCTCGACGCCCTCGCTGACAGCCCTGGGAAGTACGACGTCGACACCGTCTTTACCGAGCTCCAGGAGCTTCTGTGGGAACACGCCGGCATCCTCAGGGGCGGCGACCGGCTCTCCGCCGGTCTCGACGAACTCACCCGGCTGCAAACCAAAGCCAGTGACCTCGAGGTCGGCCCGATTACCAGCGAATCCTTCGAGTTCGCTATGGATCTCGGCTTCATGCTCCTCACCGCGGAGGCCGTCTTGCGCGGTGCCCTCGAGCGAGCGGAGTCACGGGGAGCCCACTACCGCACTGATCACCCGGACGAACGGGACGGGTGGCGGCGAAACATCACCGCAAAACGGGCCGACCTCGGCGGGATGGCCCTTGCGACCGAGCCGGTTGGCAGTCCCAGCGAGGGCGTCCAGGCGGCGCTCGAGGAAGGTCACAAACTGGAGTATCACCAACTCGAGTGACACTGTCAGCTAGTCGGCCCATTGCCCTCGGCGCGTCCGGAGCCATCAGAACAGCTGTATGGACTTGGTGTCGACCTGTTTCCTTCTCTCGATTGTACTTTGACTAGCCGGTCTCGACGCACAACACGACCCGAAATGGTGTCCGTCTCGCCGGGATGAGAAACTCTGCCACCCACGACACGGACGCGACAGCTGTGATACTCCTCGGCGAGCGTGATCCGGGGACTGGTTGCCGCTCGCAGGTGGCGCGGGACCCTCCCCGTCTCACCGCCCCCGACCTGTTTTGGTGACTCGAGACGAGTGAGCTATATGGACAAGACGTTCATCAGGGAACTCCTCGCCGATCACTCCACCCATCCCCGGAACTACGGGACGCTTACGGACCCGGACCTTGCCCACGAAACGAGCAATCCCCAGTGTGTCGGCCCGACACATCCCGCCGGTGATGAGGTAGCAGTGACGGTGGACGTATCCGAGGAGACACCGCCGGTGGTCGAAGCGGTCCGGTTCACCGGGCGGGGTTGTACGCTCTCACAGGCAACGGCATCGCTACTCACCGAGGAAATGATCGGTACACCGGTCGACGAGGTCGTCGACTGGGACAGTGAGACCCTCGAGGAGTTGGTCGGCATGGACTTGACGCCCTCACGGCTCAAGTGTGCCGAACTGGCACTCGTCGCTTTCCGACAGGCCCTCGAGGAACAATAGCTGACTGGTCTCTGCCGTTTTGGCGCCGAGCACGCTCGGCGTTTGGGGTCAGGAGACGTTGCACACTTTGGGCCACAGGTCATATACAGGGGTACTGTGACCAGCGTCCTATCGGACATCGATCGGCAAACAATCGATACCACTGACGACACGCAGTTTTACGAGTCACCACGATTCGTCACGCATGCGGACGAGGCGTTCACGACCCGGCTGACAGCGCTGTACGACTCGGAGATGAAGCCGGGAGACCGTGTCTTCGATGCCATGAGTAGCTGGGTTTCGTTCCTTCCCGAGAGTCCACTGGCGTCCGTCGTTGGCCACGGACTCAACGAGGACGAACTCGAGGCCAACGACCGGTTGGACACGTATTTCCTCCAGGATTTCAACAGCGATCAGACGCTCCCGCTCGAGGAGAACGCCTTCGACGTCGTGTGTTGTGCCCTGTCAGTCCAGTATCTCCAGTACCCGAGCGACGTGTTCAGTGAGTTCGGGCGGATCCTCGCTCCGGATGGTGTCGCCATCGTGAGTTTCACCAACCGAATGTTCCCGACAAAAGCGATTCGGGCGTGGCGCACCCGATCGATGGACGAGCGAGCGGCGCTCGTCGACGCGTACTACAAGGCAGGGGGGTTCGGAGAGACGGCGTTCATCACTGCAAAACCCGGGAGCGACCCGTTTTATGCCGTTATCGGTCGAGCGCCGCCAGCCTAGGCGACCGACTCGAGTGCCTGAGTGCCGCCCTCGGGTTGCACATCGCGAGCGACCGGGACCAGTGTGCGATAGCAATTTGGCTCCCCGATCCCAATCGACGACCGTGCTAGGAATCCGGTTTTTCGCCTGTGACGGCTGTGAGACGGTGTATGCGGACGTCGAGGAGCCCCCGTGGTGTCATCACTGTACTGGCGGCTCGATGGAGGAGCTAGGGCCCGAGAGCCAGGCGGCCACCTACTTCACTGGCCGATGACACAGCGTGGGGTTCGAAGCCGTTCAGTCCCATCTCGAGGGCTCTCCAAACGCCTTCAGTCTCGAGCAAACGAGCGGCGATACGCTAGGTTTCCCGTCAGCAGCTTTGAGCCCTGTCGGAAGCCCGGCGGAACTCCGATACCCGCGAGACCGAAAAAAGGAGCGACAGCAGGTGTGCACAGAAGTTGGTGCATCTCGACCACCGGAAAGAGCTCGAACGCCACTTTGTTTCGTCACGGATCTCCGGCTCACGGAGTTGTTCGCCGAAAAATCAGTGGGCCAACTCGGATTTGAACC
>PUKM01000262.1 GCA_003552325.1 Natrialbaceae archaeon
ATTCAGATCGCCGAGTCGTCGTTGGACCCGATTACCACCGCTGGGCCGGCCTCAGCGCGGTCGAAGTGGCAGATGCACGAGCAGCTGTTCACGTACGAAAACGGGACGTTTCCAGTCACGGGCGAACTGGCCGAGGACTACGACATCTCCGATGACGCGCTAACGTACACCTTCGAACTGAAGCAGGGAGTGACGTTTCACGACGGCAGCGAACTGACGGCAGATGACGTGGTGTACTCGTGGCGACGACTCGCCGAGTCCGAGAACAACAGCGGTCACGAAAATCGGATCGTTGGGGGCGTCATGTCCGTCGAACACGAGGTCGACGACGACGAAAACATCGTTCCGGATTCACTCGCCGTCGAAGCGGTAGACGAATACACCGTCGAGATGACCCTCGAGACACCGTTCCACGGGACGCTGGGGAATCTCGCAGATCCCCGGTTCTCGATCGTCCCGGAGGGGATCGTCGGCGACATCGAGGGCTACGACGGCGAGATGGAGTACGACGAGTTCTCGACTGCACGCCCGTACGGCACCGGGCCGTTCGTCCTCGAGGAGTGGGATCGTGGGAACTTCATCAAGGTCGAGCGCTTCGACGACTACCACGGCGAGGTGGCCGAACTCGATGGTGTCCGGTGGCAAGAACTCGAAGATCCGAACGCGGTGTACAACCGGGCGATGAATCAGGAAGCGGATATCTTCGAGTTACCCCGTTCGCAGTTCGATCCGGACCTCCTCGAGATCGAGGACGAAGACGATGATGGCCGGCGGTACGGAACCTACGGTCCGGTGCAGGACGACGTGATGCTCGAGTACGCCGATGTGACGTCGCTCAGAACGCAGTACCTCCTGTTCAACACGCTCGAGGTCGATCGGCCGGTCAGGCAGGCGATTGCGTATCTGATCAACCAGGAGAACATCACCGAGCAAGCCGTTCGGGGACAGGGGACCCCGGCGTACTTCCTGACACCGCCAGCGGCGTTCCCCGGCGGCGTCGAAGCGTACGACGAACTCGCCGAATCGGACTATCCGTACGGCTACGGCGAGAGCGATATCGAGGGAGCACAACAGGTGATGGAAGACGCCGGGTACGGCCCGGACAATCGCTACGAAGTGACCTTAGAGCACCCGTCTGACTCACAGGCCTCCGAATGGGGAGAGATCGCGAGTGTCCTACGTGACCAGGCAGAGAGTGCCTACATCGACCTCTCGGTGAGCGAAGCCCCATCGACGACGCTGACCAACCAGGCGATCGAGGGGAACATCGAAATCTTCGCGACGTGGAACGAACTCGAGTGGGCAGAGGCTGACGCGACCCTGCAGTTCGCCTATCCGAACCCGTTCACCTGGACGCAGTGGGGCCAGGGTGACGAGATGAGTGAGGCCGCCGAGACGGCCGCAGAAGCCTGGGAGCGCTACGAGGACCACCGACTGCCCAGCGACGATGACCGCGCCGTGCGTGAAGAGGCCTACCAGACGATCGAACAGGCTAACTGGGAGGACATGACGCAACTGCCGCTCTATCACCCGATTTACGAGCGGTATGCCTACGAGTGGGTCGAAAACCTCAACATGTTCGGAAGCCAACACAGCCAGAAGTTCAACCAGGTCAGTCTCGGCGATCGGTCCTGATCGGCAAGCCACTCAGGTTTCGTCTGTCTCGTCGAGGCTCCCGTGTCGTTCCCAGCGATCGAGATACGCGGCCTGTTCGTCCGTCACCGCGTCGATGTCGACACCCATCGCCTCGAGTTTTTCGTGTGCGACTGCCCGGTCGACACGATCCGGAACCGGGTGCAGTCCTGGTGGGAGCTCGACACCGTTTGCCAGTTCTTCGAGACTCCGAGCCATCATCGCGAACGTCATATCCATCACGTCACTTGGATTCCCAGCACTGTCCGGTGCCGACAGGTTGACGACCTGGCCCGCAGTCAGCAGGTTCACCCGTCGGCCATCGGGGAGCACGTAGCGTTCGAGCCCCGGTTTTGGGCGTCGAACGTCCTGTGCAAGCGAGGTGAGTGCATCGACATCGATCTCGATCGCGCTCCCAGCCGAGGCGATGATGACGTCATCGGCTATGGATTCGAAGTGTTCCCGACGCACGACACGATAGTTACCAGTCGTCGTAATGAGATAGTCAGCGTCGGTGACGGCCGCTTTCATCGAGGTAACCTGGTGGCCGTCTGCCAGTGCCTCGAGCGCACGGCGCGGGTCGATTTCGGTGACGATCGTCCGCGCACCGAGGGAGTTGAGTTTGTTCGCGAGACCCCGACCGCAATGGCCGTAACCCGCGACAACGGCGACCGAACCGGCGAGCATCGTGTTCGTGATCGAGGTGATCGACGTGAGTGTACTCTCTGCGGTTCCGTGGACGTTGTCGAAGTGATTCTTCATCGGCGTGTTGTTCACGTTGTAGACCGGAAACGCCAGCACGCCCGTGTCGTCCATCGCCCGAAGACGGGTGACACCGCCGGTCGTCTGTTCACAGGCCCCGATTACCTCCGTGGCGGCATCCGGGAACTCGTCGTGGACCCTGCTCACCAGATAACAGCCGTCGTCGGCGATCAGGTCGGGGCCCGACTCGAGGAGCGTCCGCTGTCCCTCCACCAGCTCCTCGGCGGTCATCCCCTGGTGGGCATACGTGGTGATCCCATCTCGGGACTCGAGTTCGGTGACGACGTCCTGGTGGGTACTTCCCAGTTCACCGGTGACGGCGACCGACGCGCCGCCTTCGCGGAGGGTCTCGACGAAGAGACCAGTGTGGGGGGTAAGCGGAGCCGACACGGCGATCGAACGGCCGTCGAACGGCGTGGTTTCTCGATACCGTGTTGCAAATGACCGCAATAATGGAGAGCAATCTCTGGCCCAGGTAATCGTTCCTGGTTCGGTACGCTCGTCGTGCATATCACAGAACGACCCACGAGGGCAAAAACAATTCCGTGTCACAGCCGGGTGAACGCAGTCGGCAAGCGTGCTGTGGCGCGTTCCCCCCACCCCAACTCACGGGCCACGACCCACACACGCCCGTCGCGGCGACCGAGCCCGCCCCAACTCGCTCGTGGGCGCTCTTCCCGGAGACTCGCCTCGAGCGAGTCTGGGAGCCGATCGGTGAAACCCTGTCCCTCCATCGCCGAGCCAAACGCTATTGACGGACTCGCCCCTACCAACCGCCATGCGCACGCTCGTGGTGGGGGCGACTGGATTCGTCGGGGAACGGTTGGTCGAGGCGCTCTCAGCACGCGGTCACGAGGTGGTTGCGTTCTCCCGGAACGCCACCACCGAGTCGTTCCCCGACGGCGTCGAGCCGTTCGAAGGCGACCTCGACGACCCCGACTCACTCGAGGGGCTCTGTGCTGACGTCGACGTCGCTTACTACCTCGTCCACTCGCTGACCGCCGACGATTTCGCCGAGCGCGACCGACGCTACGCGACCGCGTTCCGTGACGTCGCCGCCGACGCCGGCGTCGATCGGGTCATCTATCTCAGCGGTATCAGCGGCAGCGATCTCGAGCTCTCGCCACACCTCGAGTCACGCCGCGAGGTCGAAACGCTGCTCGAGAGCGGGAGTTACGACCTGACCGTCCTCCGAGCGGCCGTCATCATCGGCGCGGGGAGTGCCAGTTTCCAGATTCTCCAGGATCTGAGCGAGCGCCTCCCCGTGATGGTCGTCCCCGAGTGGGTCCAGACCCCCTGTCAACCGATCGCGATTGGGGACACCATCACCTATCTCGTTGCCCTGCTCGAGGTCGAGGAGACCCGGGGAGAAACGTACGACATCGGCGGGCCGACGGTCTGGTCGTACGAGTCGTTGCTTCGACTGACTGCCAGCGAGAAGGGCAAACGCGTCTACATTCTGCCGGTGCCGGTGATGACGCCCGAACTGTCCTCTCACTGGCTTCGCCTCACCACCGACGTGGCGTACCCGGTTGCTCGAGCGTTGGCCGAGAGTATGCGAAATCCGGTGACGGTGGACGAGGACGCCGACATCCAGCGTGTGATCCCGATCGAACAGACGCCGATCGAGACGGCGGTGCGAACGGCGCTCGCGGAACTCGGGGAGACAGACGGGTGGTGACGATCGATTGCGGAGAGCGAAGTTAGGTCTCTCGAGCGGACTCTCCCGGCGGTGAGCGGATCGGATCGAGATACTCGCGAGCGGCAGGCTCGAGCGGGTAGCTCCCGTGGATATCCGCGGGTGCTTCGCCGTGGACCAGTCGGCCGAACGGATCGGCGATGGTGGGATACAGCCGTTCGAACGCACTGGCGGCCTGGGTGCCCAACCCGCGGGCGGCGATCGCCCGCTCGACCGCCATCCTACCGGCGTGAACGACGTCGTCTTCGATGAGTAAAAAGACGAACGGGCGGCGGCCGAACTGGGCCTCGAGAAACGCCTGGATGCGTTCGGATTCCCAGGGGACAGCAACGACGTCCTCCATCCGGTAGGTGAAGGCGCTGGCAACCGTTCGAAACGGCCGTCTTCGGCCGTCGTAGACCAGAACGGCGCGTGAATGGCTCACAATAGTAGCTCTAGCGCTCCGACGAGCGTGATTCTTTCGAAGTCGGCTACACGTGCGTGCCCAGCGTGGGAGCGCTCTCGACCCATTTTATTAGCTTCGCACCCGAGTGATCAATTATGCACAATGGGATCGAGTACGGCGACCTCGAGGAAGGTCGCCACTGCAACTACTGGACGCTCGATCGGACGATCCAGCGGGAGGTCAGACGGACGTACACGGAGGACGAGTACGCCTGGGCGAACGACCGCCTCGAGGCGTTCGGCGAGTTGATCGGGCACACAGTCGCGGACAACGCGGACGTGATCGACGACCACGGGCCGGAACTCGAAACCTACGACAAACACGGCGAGGTCAGCAACCGGGTCCGCTATCCGCGGGAACAACTCGAGAACGAAGAACTGGTCTACGAATCGGGGATCGTGGCCGATTCGTTCGCGGCCCCACCGGGTCGGGACGACCCTATGCCCCTGACGCACAACCTGGTCATGCAGTACCTGCTCTGTTATGCCGACGTGGGGTTCAACTGCCCCGTCGCCATGACCGCCGGTGCCGCGTTAGTGCTCGAGAAATTCGACGATGGGGCCCTCGAGGACTACTACCAGGGCCTCACCAGCCGTACCTACGACGACCTGATCGAGGGCGCAATGTTTCTCACCGAAAAACAGGGTGGCAGTGACGTGGGCGCGACGGAGACGCGTGCGACGTGGGACGAGACGGCCAGCTGCTATCGACTCACCGGCGAGAAGTGGTTCTGTTCGAACATCGACGCCCAGGGAACCTTAGCGCTCGCCCGAACCGAGGGCGCGCCGGACGGAACGGCCGGGCTCTCGCTCTTTCTCGTCCCCCACGAAATCGACGGCGAGACCAACGATCAGGTGTATCGTCGACTGAAGGACAAACTCGGCACGATCGCGGTCCCCACTGGCGAGGTCGAATTCCAGGGAGCGAAGGCGTTCCGCATCGGCGAGGAGTGTGCGGGCTTCAAACAGATGGCGGAAATGCTCAACCTCGAGCGACTGTCGAACGCGATCGGCTCCTGTGGGTTGGTTGGCCGGGCATTGCTCGAGAGCACCGTCAAGGCCGCAAACCGTGAGGCGTTCGGGGCGTCGATCGACCAGTACCCCCTGATGCGTCGCGACCTCGTGGACATGACTGTCGACCACGAGGCTGCCACGGCGTACACCATGGAGGCCGCCCGCCTCTTTTCGCTACGCGAGCGGGCCGAACGCGCCCGTCGCGGCGACCTCGAGGGGCTGTCTCCTGACGACGTCGACGAAGACGCCGCCGACCGAGCCTACCGGCTCATGCGGCTCTTGATTCCCATCGCGAAGGCCCGGACGGGCCGTCTCGCCGTCGACACCGCCTCGTACGCGATGGAGATCCAGGGCGGCAACGGCTACGTCAACGAGTTCGTGACCCATCGCCTGTTGCGCGATGCCCAGGTGCTCCCGATCTGGGAGGGCACCGAGAACATCCTCTCACTCGACGTCCTGCGAGCGCTCGAGCGCGAAGCCGCCCACGAGCCGCTCTTTGACGCGATCCAGACGCGCCTCGACGCAGTCGAGCATCCAGTGCTGACGGACGCGAGAGACAGTACCGGACGCGCGTTCGAGGAACTTGTTGCGACCCTTGGAACCCTGGCCGAGGCTGACGACGAATACGCCCAATTACAGGCGAAGGAACTGGCCCACTTCATCTACGAGGTCTTCACTGCGAGTCTCTTGCTCGAGCAAGCACAGGACGGCCTCGAGGGGGACAGGTATACGGTTCCCGAGGCGGCTGGAGATGGGTCCGGAGAGAGCAGCGGAGACGCCCGTCTCGCCCTTATCGCAAAGCGGTTCGTCACCCGTCACCTCGAGGACGAGCCCGCACGGGGGATTGCGAGCCAGGATCGGCCGGCGCTCGAGCACTTCGACGCCATCGTCCGGCACGCGCCGGTGGCACCAGGAGAGCTG
>PUKM01000215.1 GCA_003552325.1 Natrialbaceae archaeon
AGGCTATGTATATTATGCTCGTGTGGACGACTGTGGTGGTCATTATTGGCATTGCCCTGGTGATCTTTCGAGAGCCGTTCGCCTCTATTTTCACCTTCGCCGTCCCGGGGCTGCTGTAGGCCTCGAGCACCTCCTCACAGCATTCGATACCGGAACATGAGGTAGAAGATCACGAAGACGAACGCACTCGCAAAGAGGTATTCGCCGATCGACACCGCGTAGACGAGTGCCCCGGTGTTGAGGACGATGCCGAGGAGATACACGGGGGCAAGCCGTGACGTATCCATGCACGCCTATTAGCGGGTGGAAACCTCAATCCGTCGTTCGCCGTCGACGCCTCGCTCATCTCACACAAACGAGTATACATCCAATAGTTTATACCAGTGGAACCAACAACCTGCCCCCATGGCATCCGATCACGACGACGGGAGTCCGCTGTCGGCGTTCCCACTGAACGAAGGCGCACTCGGCGGCGTGGCGGCGTTCGCCATCGGCTACGCCCTGACCTACCTGTTCGTGACGATCGATAGCGAACTCGACTACCACGAGGAGGATTCCGCGTTCGAACTGATCGGGATCGTCTTTTACAATGCTCACTTCGTCGACGGCGTGTTTAGCGGTTCGATCGAGGGGTTCATCGACGGGACCGAACGACTCAACCTGCTCGCCGAAGAGAGTACGCAGTTTCCCGAGCCGTTCTTTTATCTCTTGCCAGTCGTCTTGCTCGTGGCTTGTGGGTATCTGGTCGCCTCGAGGGCGCTGTCGCCGTCGGCGTCCCCTCGTGAGGGCGCGGTGGCTGGCGCTGCGGTTATCGTTGGCTACCTCCCGATGGCCGTGCTCGGCACGTTCCTCTTCGAACTGTCCGGTGAGAACACGGTCTTTGGCGTGACGTTCAGTGGCTCAGCCGGTCCCGACCAGCTCATGGGAATTATCTTCGTTGGGCTGTTGTATCCGCTCGTGCTGGGGTCCCTCGGTGGCCTTCTCTCGAGACTGTAGCCCAGTCCGCCTGCACTGGTCGTGTGGTATCCACTCCATCCTTCGAACGACTGCAACCGATACTCGCTGAACCGAAAACAGTAATTATCTCAAGCGTTTTCTGTCGCTAATGGAGACTGGCTCGCCGACTCGTGACGATCACGCGGGACCGACACCGGTCGTTCGTGCAACTGACGTCACGAAAACCTACACGCGAGGCAGTGAACCCGGTCGGATCGGACGGGCACTCGGGCGAACCTCCCCACCCGAAGTCACCGCCCTCGAGTCAGTATCGCTCAGTATCGATCGCGGCGAAATCGTCGCGATCAGTGGACCAAGCGGCAGCGGCAAGTCGACGCTCCTTCACCATCTCGCCGGCCTCGCCGTCCCTGACAGCGGCACCGTCACCATCGCCGAGGAAAATGTGGGCTCGCTCTCTCGGCGTGCTCGCACCCGGTTGCGCCTCGAGCACGTCGGCATCGTGTTTCAGCACTTCCACCTCGTTGATTCCCTCTCTGCTCGGGCGAACGTCGCCCTTCCACTGGTCGAGTTGGGCGTCCCGACAGCCGACCGACGACGTCGGGCAACGGCACTGCTCGAGGAATTAGGACTGGAAGATCGCGTCGACCACCGGCCGGGTGAACTGAGCGGTGGCGAACAACAACGGGTCGCGATCGCACGGGCACTGGTCACCGATCCGGTCTTGATCGTGGCCGACGAACCGACGGGGGAACTCGATACCGAAACGGGCGAACGCGTACTCGAGGCGTTCCAGCGGGCCACTGACGAGCAGGCGGTCGTGATTGCCTCTCACGACCAGGAAACGCTCGCGATAGCCGACCGACACCTTCGGTTGCGCGATGGCCGCCTGCAGTCCCCGGCCGAATCCGTGGTGAGGTGAACACGTGGGTACGTCACGCGTTCGAAGATGGGCGGTCCGATGGGTTGGTCTGCTTGCTGTCGGTGTGCGACAGGCGGTCAACCGGGCGACTGGTCCAGATCACCAGCGCGTCCGGTACGTCTTGATCGGGGTCACCGTCGCAATTACGCTGCTCGTCGTGGTGACGGCAGTCGGGGTTGGGCTGGCAACGAGTGCGACGGTGTACGACGATGACGTCGATTACTGGATCGTCCCCGAGACCGACGGTGCCTCCTCACCCCTGATCGATACCGACGGGCCATCGTTCGGCGAGGCGCACACGACGGCAGCCGAACTCGAAGAGTACTCCGGCGTCGAGTACGCCTCACCGATTTCCACACGGGTCTTGACGGTGGAACACGCAGATCGGTCCGAGTACGTCCTCGTCATTGGTGCGATCAACTCACCGGGTATCGGCACGATTGCCGGCGTCGATGCAGAGACACTCCCACGAACGGATCCTGAAACGACCAGCGGGGAGGTCGTCTTGTCCGAAACGACAGGCGCTCTTCTCGAGGCTGCCCAGACGGATACCGTCACTATCGAGGGCGAGGAGTTCTCCGTCACTGCTGTCGACGAGGGGTCGGCTACCGGTTCGACCGTTCCGGTCGTGCTTATGCCGCTGAGTGATTTCCAGGCACTCACAGAAAGTGGCGACGTAGCCGATCAGTTCGTCGTCGGGACGAACGATCCAGGCATCGAATCCGAACTCGAGGGGTTGTACGATCAGTCGACCGTCCAGTCACGAGCCGAACTCACGGCGAGTGAAACCGTCGATGCCGACGTCCCGTTTGCACTCTCACTCACGGCGTTCATCGTGAGTGTCGTCATCGGGACGTTGTTCGTCCTGACGATGATGGGACTCGAACTGGTTAGAGAGCGCCCCCAGCTCCGTACGTTGGCGGCGATTGGACTCTCGACGGGGAGTCAAGTTCGCCTCATCGCTGTGCAAACACTGCTGTTGACGGCACTCGCTGGTCTCCTCGGCGGCGTCCTCGGGACCCTTCTCACCATCGGTATCAACGAACTCGCGGCGGGGTGGCTCACCAGTGGACCGATCGCGGTTGCCCATCCAGCACTCGTCGCCTACGGAGTGGTGGCTGCTCTCGTGATCGGTGTCGTGTCACTCCCAGGTCTTGTGATAATGGTTCGGCGATTCACACGAGGGGTCCCACAATGACGGCGTCGAATCTCGTGCAGTCACTTTCGAGGACCGCCACGAGGGGGGTGCCTCGAGCATGACGTTCCGCGGCGTCGCGACCCGAATCCGGGCCGCTGTGGGCATCACGGGTGCCCAGTTGTGGCATCACCGGCTTCGTCTGGGCTTGGCGATCGTCGGCGTTGTCCTGGCTGTTCTCTCGGTCACGTTGCTCGCGGGGGCAGGACTGGGCGTGATCGACACCGGCACCCAACAGTTCGAATCCGCAGACCGTGACCTCTGGGTCACTGCCGACGAGACACGAATCACGTCAGCCGGTGGTGGTGGGTTCGAAAATAGTCTGCTCGATTCACGAACCGTTGCGACGGAGATGGAGACCCATGATGGGGTTTCGAACGCCGTTCCGCTCGCCTTCGAGACCATCTATATCGGGACGGACCCCGACGATGACTTTCAGACAGTTATTGCAACAGGGGTCCCTGGGAGTGGATCAGCTGTCAGCGTTACCGACGGTGAGGGGCTCACTGGCGACCCCCACTACGCCGGGGGCACGTACGATGGGAATACGACGGACGAAGTTCTCATCGACGAGACGACCGCAAACAGTCTCGACCTCGGGGTCGGAGACACCATTTACGCCGGTGGGTCCCTCTCTGCGGCACGCAACGGGGAACGGACGGTCGTGGGTATCTCGCCGACGTTCGAGCAGATGCTCGGGACACCGACGGTGACGATGCCCCTCAGTGAGTTGCACGCGACCACTGGCGAAACGGGCTTCGAACCGGCGACGTTCATTACACTCTCCCTCGAGGATGATGCCCAGGTTGAAACCGTGCAACGTGACCTCCAGGAGGACTTTCCCGAGTACGATATTCGAACCGATCAACAGCAACTCGAGGCCGTTCTCGGTGAGCAAGTGCTCGTCCTGGCTGGTGGGGTCACCATCGTCGGATTGGCCGTAGTTTCGGGGACGGCGTTGACCGTCGCGTTACTTGCACTCGTCGTCCACCAGCAGCGACGAACGGTCGCCGCGCTTCGAGCGATCGGACTCTCACCACGACTCTTGCTGGTCACAGTCGCCGGCCAGGGGCTGGTCATCGGCACGGTCGGTGGACTCATTGGTGTCGCGCTGACGCCACCTGCTGCGTCGCTGTTGAACCACCTCGGTGCGGCCGTCGTCGGCTTCGATGGCTTGGTCCAAACTGAGCCGTGGGTGCTCGCTGGCGGGTTCAGTATCGCTGTCGGTATCGGCACACTCGGTTCGATCGTTGCCGGCTGGCGACTTACTCGGCGGAACCCGCTCGAGGATCTGTGACCGCAGGTTTTACGATAGGTGTGCGGTCACGTCGGTCGAGGAGACCATTCCCACGTAGTCGTCGTCGACCACTGGGAGGTGTTTGATCCCATACGTGGTCATCATTGCTGCCACCTCTTCCATGTAGAGATCCGGTGTGACCGTTTCGACGTCAGTCGTCATTACCTCAGTAACTGGCAACGTACTCACGTCCCGGCCCGCGGCGACGGCGTCGAGAATGTCCGTGCTACTGACGATCGCTCGTGGTGTCGTCCGGACGACGAGTGCATTGATATCGTTCTCACGCATCCGCTTGGCGGCATCCATGACGGTGCTGTCTTTGGCTATCGTCTCGAGCGGGGTCGACATGACGTCTTCGACGGTCGTTCGCTTGTCGCTATCCATGGGCACTCGAGGAGAGCGCGTGCTATGGTATTTTCTGTCACGGCCAGTAGTGTCGACACTTTCGAGGGGAGACAACGAACCGTAAGAATCGGACGCAGGTACTGAATACCGGATACCGGTGACGAATACCGGATCAGCTAATTCGTCTGTCTATCTCTTCGCGGAGGTCGAGGCCTTTCTCCTCGGTGAGATACCAGAGGTAGAGGCCGCCGCCGATCAATCCAAGCACGAGCAAGACCAGAATCGCCCACAGCCAGGTTGGCCAGCCATCGTCAACCGGTTCGTCGACACTCAGTTCGAATGTCGACTCGACCGCCTCACCGTCGACGGTGATCTCTTCGGTCATCGTTTCGTACCCGTCGGCTTCGATCGTTGCCTCGTAGGTTCCATCCTCGAGTTCGATCGTCACCACGCCGTCGTCGTCAGCAGTCACCGTTTCGCCGCCGATTTCGACGGTCGCTCCTGGGATTGGATTACCATCGTCGTCCGTGACGATGACGGTCACTTCACGTGTTTCCTCGGGATCGACAGGATCTTCTTCGACGGTCAGCGTTTCAGTTGCCGTGTCGCTCTGGCCGGCGTCGTCCGTCACCGTGAGTTCGATCTCGTATTCACCCTCGTCGAAGCTGTCTTCGATGACTTCGTCAGTCCCGATGACCTCACCATCTGCCGTCCACTCGTACTCGACGATTTCACCGCTCCCTGGCTCTGAGTCTGCAGCCGAGAACGTGACGGTCTCACCTTCCTCGACGGTCGTATCCGGCTGGATATCGATCGCCGCAGTTGGGGGCTCAGTCTCCGACACTGCAAAGTACGAGAAGCGGTCGGTTTCTGCCTCGAGCGAGACGCGGTCACCGTCGCTCTCGATCGATTCGGTCTCGAGGGTGACCCACTGTTCGTTCGCTTCATCGTACCGGAAGGCGGTGAGGTGTCCTTCGTCGATCTTTTCGTCTTCGACGTCGGCTTTGTCGAGGACGAATTCGATCGTTCCGGCGGTCTCCTCGAAGCCTTCGCTGACGGTGATCGACTGGAGCGAGCGTGCCTCACCGGGGAGCCTCAGATCGTCCGGCGGGTTCTGGTGATCGAAGCCCTGGACGTATATGTCGACTTCAACATCGGTGTTCATCGAGACGCGGTTGACCGGGGAGTCCGCACCGAACTGAGCCGTGGCGAGGCCGGTCTTCTCATCGATGGCCGCCGTCTGGCGCTCATCGAAGATTGCCTCTGGGTGTGGATCCGCGGGCACTTCAGGTGGGTCATCCGGTTTTGGGTCCGGATCTGGGTCAGGCGCTGGTGGTCCCGGTGGTGCTGGTGGTGGGTCATCCACTTCCTCTTCGATATCGATGGTTCCCGTCTGCGTCTGGAACTCGTCACTCTCATCGCCTGCAGCGACGTGGACCCAGCGGTACTCGCCTTCGGACCAGTTTTCGAAGGTTTCGACGTCGATCTCGGTGTCTGCGTCGACGTCAGAAACAGCGGTCGAGGAGGCGTTGAGAACGACATCGTCGGTCGCGTTGAACGTCGGGTTGTCGATCTCTTCGTCGAGCTCGTCACCAGCCTCGCTCGTAATAAATTTGAATGCATCCTCGAGTGGCGTCACGCCCGTTACTGACTGTTCACCGATGCCAACGCCAAACAGCGAGACGTCGTCCTCGAGCGACTGGA
>PUKM01000221.1 GCA_003552325.1 Natrialbaceae archaeon
ATCGTGGCCTCGCCGTTCCGGCTGTTCGACTGTTGTCCCTTCTCCGACGGTGCGGCAGCGGCCATCGTTGCCAGCACAGACGCGGCGACGACCCTCACTGGTGACCCAGTCCGGGTCGCGGGCGTCGGCCACGCCACGGACGTGATCCCCCTCGCCGAGAAGGCCGAGTTGACCGCCACGCAGTCAGCTCGAGATGCCGCGGCCACGGCATACGATCGCGCGGGTATCGGTCCGGAGGACGTCGATGTCGTCGAACTCCACGACTGCTTCACTGGCGCTGAGGTCCTCGCCACGGAAGCACTCGGGTTGGTCGAAGACGGCGACGGCGGGCCCGCAGCGGCGCGCGGGGAGACCAGCCTCGAGGGACGGATTCCGGTGAACCCAAGCGGCGGCCTGAAGGCCAAGGGGCACCCAATCGGTGCCACTGGGGTCGCACAGCTGGTCGAATTGACTGAGCATCTCCGCGGCGAGGCCGGTGACCGACAGGTCGAAGGGGCAACCACTGGGTTAGCGCATAATTTGGGTGGCGATGCGGGGACGACCATCGTCTCGATCCTGGAGGTGGAGGCATGAGCGACGTTCCTGAAACGCTGACGCAAAAAGAGTGGGTTGCTGGCCTCCGGGACGGCCGACTCCTCGGCCAACGCTGTTCGGCGTGTGACAACGAGACGGCAACCCCGTTCGCGGCCTGTCCCGCCTGTGGTGAACGTGCACTCGAGACGATCGAACTGCCCACGACGGGCACTATCTACAGTGAAACGATGATTGCTGTCGCCCCAACGGCGTTCGAGGCCGACTACCAGATCGCCATCATCGATCTCGACACTCCCGGAAATGCCCGAATTACGGCCCGGATTGCCGACGACGTCGATATCGGCGAGACGGTGGAACTCGTCGACGTGCTCGAGGTCACTGATCCGGTACCGGTTTTCGGGTAAGCTGGTGGCTCTTTTTTGATTGCTGCGTGCCAACCCACCGTCAGCTCTTGATTCCCCTCGAGAGGTTTGTATACCAACCGTCCTGGTTTAGGAAGGGGAGTTCATCTAGAGACCTAGTATGGCACAAGGTACCAACCCGAACCGACGGTCGGTGCTCCGACGGACGGGAGCGCTCGCAACGATCGGTGCGGCCAGCCTGGCTGGGTGTATTGCTGATGAAAACGGTGACGATACAGACGATGCTGACGACGCCACAGACGATACGGACGCCGAGGGCAGCGAGGACGTCAGCGACGAGACGATCCGAGTCGGTGCGTTACAACCCGTCTCCGGTGACCTCGAGTACTACGGTCAGATCAGCCTCATGGGCTTCTACTCGGGAATCGCGTACAAATACGACATCGATCCGATCGCTGAACTGACGACCGGCACGCACACGCTCGACCCCGACGATGGCCCGACCTTCGAAATCATCCTCGAGGATACGGCCTTCGATCCCGGGACCGCCCAGCAGGTCGCCGAAGACCTGGTCGTCGACGAAGATGTCGATCTCCTCTTTGGGACCTCGAGTTCCGACGCGGCACGGCAGATTTCGACGAACATCCTCGACGATGCGGGTATCCCCTACATCGTCGGTCCGGCGGCTGACGCCGACATCACGACTGGTGAAGACTTCTGTCACGACTTGCTCTTTCGAGCCAGCGAACACACGGCGATGGACGCCAGGGCAGGCGGTCGGTTCGTCGCCCAACAGGGTGATATTTCGACGGTCGCCATCTTCGCCGCCGAAGGGGCGTTCGGTGAGGGTGTCGCGAACGCCTATCAGGAAGTCCTCGAGGACGAGGGAATCGACGTGCTCGAGCCACGGTTCGTCGAGGCAGGGTACAGCGAATTCGAGGGAATGTTCGAGACAGCAATCGACGACGGGGCGGACGGCGTCGTCGGTGGGTTTACGTTCCAGACACTCCCTGAGTTCTTGCCAACGGCGATGGGTTACGACGAGATTCAGACGTTCGGTGGCTTCGCCGAACTCGTCACGACGCAGGTGACGGGACAGGCCGTCGAGGCTGCACTCGGCGAAGGGTTCACCGCTGAGGATATCGAGGAGGCACAACTCGGACCGTTTACCACCCGCTACCACTGGAACCAGTACGACAACGAGATCAACGACGCCTTCATCGACATGCACACCGAGGCGTACGAGATGATGCCCGACCTGTTCAGTGCAGGGACATTTGTGGCCGGCTCCGCCCTGGTGCAAGCCATCGACGAAACGGGCTCGGTCGACGGTGACGACATCGCCGACGCCTTGCGCGGGATGACGGTCACGGACACCCCAAAAGGGACAGACGCCTACACCTTCCAGGAACACAACAATCAGGCAGCGTCTGAGATGACGGTCGCCTGGCCAGTCCCAACCGAAGACGACGTCGCCGAATACTGGGACGCCGCCGTGATGCCGGGCGAGCCAGTCGAAACCATCCCCGCAGACGAGGCCATGGTACCAGCCGACGAGATGAGCTGTTCACTCGACTGATTGCCATGGTGCTCTCGACGACCAATCTGACGAAAACCTTCGGGGGGATCACCGCTGTCGACGGCGTCGACTTCAGGCTCGAGGCCGGCGAACTCTGCTCGGTGATCGGCCCGAACGGTGCTGGCAAGACGACGTTTTTCAATCTGTTGACCGGCGTGCTCGAGCCGACGACCGGCCGAATCGAGTTCGTCCCGGAGCATGCGCGAGCCGATGGGCTCGAACGCGCCCTCGAGGAGAATCCATCGCTCGCAGCGACCTACCACTCACCCGAGGGGCTCGAAACGGCCCTCGCGTCGGGCCAGATCGAGTGGAACGAGATCGATCAGTGGGTCGATCCGGTCGACATTACTGGCGCATCGCCCCACGAAACCGCGTTACTCGGTCTCCACCGGTCGTACCAAATTACGAATATCTTTCCGACGGTGTCGGTACTCGAAAACGTCCGCGTTGCCGTCCAGGCCCATCGTGGTAACGATTCCTGGCAGTTCTGGCGAAACGTCAACGCGTTCGACGATCACTACCGCGAAGCCGAAGCGATCCTCGAGCGGGTCGGTCTCGCCGGTTACGCCGACCGTGACGCACAGAACCTCAGCCACGGGGAGAAACGGAACCTCGAGATCGGAATCGCCCTGGCTGGAGACCCCGACGTGCTCTTGCTCGATGAGCCAACTGCCGGTGTCTCGAGTGAAGATGTCGACTCGGTCACCTCGATCATTGAGGACGTGGCCGACGATCACGCGGTGATGTTGATCGAGCACAACATGGACGTCGTGATGGGGATCAGCGATCGGATCGCCGTCCTGAATCGTGGAGAGCTGATCGCGGACGGAGAACCGGCCATGATCAGAGAGAGCGAGGCCGTCCAGCGCGCGTACCTCGGTGGCTACGACGAAGAGGCCGACGCTGACACCGACGCCGGAGGCGGCGAAACTGGGGTGAGTGCCTGATGAGTCTACTCGAACTCGAGGACGTTCACACCTACTACGGCGAGAGCCACATCCTCCAGGGGGTCGATATGACCGTCGAGGAGGGGTCGGTCGTCGCACTCATCGGCCGCAATGGCGTCGGGAAAACCACGACGCTTCGAACGGTCTTACAGCTTACACCACCTCGAGAGGGGACGGTCACGTATCGCGGCGAAGACGTGACGGGGGAGCCAACACACGAGGTCGCCGATCGTGGGATCGGGTGGGTGCCCGAAGACCGTCGGATGTTCGGGTATCTCACCGTCGAGGAGAATCTTCGGGTTTCGGTCGGCCCAGACCAGGACTTCGAGGCAGTGCGTGACGATATGTTCGATCTCTTCCCAGACCTGGAGCGTTTCCGCGAGAAAGAAGCGCGAAACCTGAGCGGAGGCCAACAGCAAATGCTCGCCATCGCCCGCGGTATGGTCGGTGACAACGACCTGCTGCTGGTCGACGAGCCGAGCGAGGGCCTCGCGCCACTCATCGTCGAACAGGTCGTCGAGGCACTTCGTGAAGCGTCCGCGGAGACGACGATGGTCCTCGTCGAGCAGAACTTCCCGCTCGCGATGGACCTGGCCGATCAGTTTTATTTGCTCGATCACGGCACCGTCGTCGAATCCGGCTCCACTGAGGGAGTCACTGCCGAGGATGAGATGATACGGAGGTATCTCTCGGCATGATGGGGCTATTGAGCCATGCGGTCGTCGACGCACCGCTGTTCGCGGATGCTGTCGGGCGGTTCTTCCAGCCCGACACGCTCGCCCGGATCCTCATCGAGGGCCTCGGGAAGGCCGCCATTTATTTCATCATCGCGATCGGGCTCACGCTCGTCTTCGGACTGATGGGGATTCTCAACTTCGCCCATGGTGCCTTCGCCATGGTTGGTGCCTACCTGGGCGGCATCCTGATGGTCGTCGCCCTCTCCTCGACTTCCGGGGCATTCACCAGGATCGTTTTCTTCATCGTTGTCGTCGCCGTCATCTTCGCGCTCATGACGGCCGTCGGCAGCGCCCTCGAGATCGGGCTCGTTCGACCGATTTATGATCGGACACCGATGTACCAGATCCTGTTGACCTTCGGTGTTGGCCTCATCCTCGAGGAACTGGCGCGGATCATCGCGTCGTCACAGGGCATCCAGCCCGAGCCGACATGGACGGCGGCCCGTGACACGATTCCGGGCTTCCTGTCGGCCCCCTCCGAGATCATCCAGGGGCTGTTTGGAACCAACATTAGAGGCTTCTATATGTTCGCGATCGCCGCGGGGATTCTGCTGGCTGGGGCCGTCTGGCTGTTCCTGAACCGAACGTTGTACGGGCTCTACATCAGGGCCGGGAGTGAGGACCCCGAGATGGTCGAAGCGCTCGGCGTCGACGTCAGAAAAGCGTTCACCGTCGTCTTTGGCCTTGGAACGGGGCTTGCAGCCGTTGGTGGGGTATTCCTCATGTGGGACCCCAACTGGGGGCCGAGCGTCATGCTCAACCTCGACGTGTTGCTCTATGCGTTCGTCGTCGTCGTCATCGGCGGATTGGGTTCGTTCAAAGGGACACTCATCGCTGCCGTGATCGTCGGCATCGCGGACTCCTTTACGACGTGGCTGTTCAACACGGGCATCGTGGCGTTCTCGGGGCTGCCCGAGGTTACGATCTTCCTCCTGCTCGTCATCGCCCTGATCGTCAGGCCACAGGGCCTCTACGGCGTCGAGGAGGTGGGTGGCCATTAGTCCCGTCGACGACCCCGTCAGCGATGGCGGGGCAGATGCCAGTGCCGAGACCGAACCGGTCACCGACAAACGAGAGACTCGCAAGGGGGTCTCGGCGGACGGCGATGAACAACAGGACCGCACTCGAGACGGGGCCGACCGACACTGGGTAGGGCAGTACCTGCGTGACCACCTCTCACACATCGCGGTCGTGGCGTTTTTCGTCCTCTACCCCGGACTGTCAGCGGCGTTGGCGGGGATACCGGCGCTCGATATCGGGATCGCGACGGTCGATCCCGGTGCGTTCTTCGACGCGTTCCTGCCGAGTATGCCGTTTATGATCGCGATGTTATTCCTCGGGTTGTTCGCGATGAGTTTCGACTTCATCAGCGGCTACACCGGGTACCTCTCGTTCGGGCACGCGGCGTTCTACGGGATCGGTGCGTATTTCGTCGTCATGGCCGCCAATGGGCTGATCCCCGGAATCCCACAGGGAACTCCGTTCGTGCTCACCATGGTCATCGGGGCGACGATCGCGTTCCTCGTGGCACTCGCCATCGGCGCCGTCTCGTTCCGATTGACTGGCGTCTATTTCGCGATGATCACCCTCGGGTTCGCACAAGTGATGTACGAACTCATCCGGAGCTGGGGATACGCGGCGACGAATCCAACCGAAGGACCGAGTTTCGCCGGTGAAGCCCCGACGCCAGAGATCGGTGTTCCGTTCGTCGATTCGCTCTCCGTGGCCATCGGCCGACTGGGTGGCGATAGCTTCGACAACCTTCTGGGCCTCGGTATTGACCTCTCCTCGACGGTGACGTCGTACTACGCCATCGGACTCGTCGTCTTGCTCTCGTACTTCGCGATGCAGCGGGTGATCCACTCGCCGTTCGGTCAGGTGATGATCGCTATCCGCGAAAACGAAGAGCGTGCCGAAGCGATCGGCTACAATGTCTTCTGGTACAAGATGGGGGCCTTTGGCATCAGCGCCTTCTTCGCCGCGATTGCGGGTGCCCTGTTCGCTGCCTTCCGGGGCAGCGCCTCACCAGACGACACCTTCTACTTCCTGGTGACAGCCGACGCCCTGATCGTCACGATCATCGGCGGCATCGGGACCCTCGCGGGTCCGTTCTTCGGCTCGTTTTTCTTCGAGTCCCTCGAGGATATCCTCTCGTCACAACAGGGTGGGCTCGCCCCGTACTTGCGTGA
>PUKM01000209.1 GCA_003552325.1 Natrialbaceae archaeon
GTGGCGGATCCGAGGCACTGGGCACGGAGCCCCTGATCTCTGAGCGTGCCCCTGGCATGTCGGGGTCGGGATTCGGCACCGCGCTGAGCAGCGCTCGGGCATAGGGGTGGTGCTGTTCGATAAACAGCTCTTCGGCGGGAGCGACCTCGACGAACTCCCCGAGGTACATGACGGCCACCCGGTCGGCGATGTACCTGACGACGCTCAAGTCGTGAGAGATCAGCAGGTAGGTCAGCCCGTACTCCTCCTGGAGGTCGTCCATCAGGTTCAGAATCTGTGCCTGGACGCTCACGTCGAGTCCACTCACGGGCTCGTCGGCGATCACCAGGTCGGGATTGATCGACAGTGCGCGTGCGAGGTTGATCCGCTGGCGCTGACCGCCGGAGAACTCGTGTGGATACCGATTGTAGTACTCCCGCTTGAGCCCAACCTGCTCGAGCAACTCGAGGGCCCGATTGCGACGAAGCTCCGTCGTCGTCGCCGTCACTGAGACCTCGACGTCGATCACATCCCGCGTCTCGTCGACAGTGACCTCGGCATCGAGCCCCCAGGGGACGTCCGCGGTAACCGCGGGTTCCTGGTCGTTCTCCTGGCCGTCCCTCGCTCGGACGGTAACGGGCACCGTCGCCACGTCGTCTTCGACGTCGACGACCAGGTCCGCGTCATCGGGCACCGAAACCCGAACGTCGAACGCCGCGAGTCCGATCTGTTCGACGTCAGCAACCGTCGAAACTGCGGGGTCGGACTCCGGCCAGCCGGTCCCCTCGAGCGGGTCCTCGATGATGTGCCCGACCTTTCGACGGCTGTTGAGACTCGATTGTGGATCCTGGAACACCATCTGTGTCCGTTTGCGGAACTCCCCCTCCGGGATGTCGTCCCGTGGGAGGCCGTCGAACGTGATCTCCCCATCGGTCGGTTCTTCGAGACCGATGATCGTTCTGGCCAGGGTCGATTTCCCACAGCCGGACTCGCCGACGACGCCGAAGGTTTCGCCGGGTTTGAGTTCGAAGTCGACGCCGTCGACGGCCTTGACGCTCGAGTCGTCCCAGGCGAAGGGAAAGCCCCCCGACCCAGGGTCGTACCGCACCGAGGCGAGCATCCCGCTGTTGATGGGGAAGTGTTTTTTCAGGTTCGACACCGAGAGCAGCGGTTCCTGTTCGGCCTCGAGTGGGGCTCCCTGTCCGTCGCGTGTGGTCGTCATCGGATCACCGCCGTGAATCGCTTCGACATCGTACTCTTGCTATTAAATATTTGACTCATTGACACCACCGTCGTCCGTCTCGTGGAGCGTCGGTTCTGGCCGGGCAATTCCATCGTCGTACAACAGGCAGGCTGCGTCGTGATCCGTTCCCACCTGATAGCGTGGCGGATCGACCGCCAGACAGTCGTCGAACGCAGCCGGACACCGGGTCCGGAACCGGCAGCCAGACGGCGGCATGACCGCACTCGGCATCGTCCCGCCGATTGGATTGAGTTCGTCCAGTCGTTCGTCGGGCGTGACCACGGAATTGAGCAGCGATTGCGTGTAGGGGTGTTTCGGATTCCGGAACAGTTCCTCGTACGGGGCCTGTTCGACGACTTTCCCGAGGTACATCACGGCAACACGATCACACACCTCGCGGACAACCCCGAGGTCGTGGGTCACGTAGACGATACTCGTGTCGTGTTTCTCCTGGATTTCCTCGAACAACTCGAGGATGCCTGCCTGAATCGTCACGTCGAGCGCCGTCGTCGGCTCGTCGGCGATGATCAGCCGGGGATTACAGGCGAGGGCCATTGCGATCATCGCTCGCTGTTGCATCCCGCCGGAGTACTGGTGTGGGTACTCGTCGATGCGCTGGTCAGCGTCGGGGATCCCCACGTCCTCGAGCAACTCGATCGCCCGTTCGCGGGCGTCCGTTTTGTGCAGGTCGGTGTTCTCGACGATGATCTCCTGTATCTGACTCCCGACGGTGAAGACGGGATTGAGCGCGGACATCGCGTCCTGGAAGACGATCGAGATCTCGTTCCCCCGAATCTCCCGTCGGAGCTCGGCTTCCGAGAGATCAGTCAGTTCCCGGCCGTCGAATCGAATGCTTCCGTCGACGACGCGGCCAGGATCACGAATCAATCCCATGAGGCTCTTGACGGCCACACTTTTTCCGGCACCGCTTTCACCGACGATGCCGAGGGATTCACCCGCCCCGACCTCGAAACTGACGCCGTCGACGGCCTGCACGATACCATCCGGCGTGAAGAAATACGTCCGGAGGTCAGCGACCTCGAGGAGGCTCACGACCGACCACCTCTCAGCTCACCTGCGCCGTCGGTTCTGGCACCGGTTGAACCCGGGACGATGTCGTCGTCGGGCTGTTCGGTCTGCTGTTCGGTTTGCCACTCATCGAGCGTCCAGTCGTCGTACGTGGTCGGTTCGACCGTCATCTTTGGATCCATAATGTCGCGCAGACCGTCACCGAGCATGTTGAAGCCCATGACGGTGAGGAAGATCATGATACCCGGGAAGACCGCAACCCACCAGGCGACGACCATCGCGGTACGGCCGTCACTGAGCATCCGTCCCCAGTCGGGTGTCGGCGGTTGCACACCGAACCCGAGGAACGAAAGTGCCGCTGCACCGATGATGACGCCACCCATCGATAGCGTCGCCTGGACGATGACTGGCGCGATACCGTTAGGAACGATCTCCCGGAAGAGGATCGTCCGGCGGGGGAGCCCGGCGAGTTTCGCCGCCTCGACGTACTCCCGATCGCGCAAGGAGAGTACCTCAGAGCGCATCACTCGAGCGTAGGCGGGGATACCGACGATGCCATACGCGATAAACAGGTTGTAGATACTCGGCCCGAAGATCGCCATGAAGATGATGGCGAGTACGAGGCCAGGGATCGCGTAGAGGATCTCGACGCTCCGCATCAGGAGATCGTCGACGTACCCGCCAAAGAACGCCGAGACGGAACCGATGATGACGCCACCGACGAAACTGATGCCGACGGCGAGGATACCGATTGTCAATGCCGTGCGACTTCCGTAGATGAGGCGCGTAAAGACATCCCGGCCGTACCGATCAGTTCCCATCGGGTGTTCGCGAGAGGGTTCTTCATACCGCATACTCTGGTCCATGGCGTGTGGGTCGGCGTGGAGCCAGGTGATGATCGCGCGGTCGAAAATGAAGTTATCGATGGCACTGAAGATGGCCATGATCACGAGCGCAGCGATAATGAAGAGCCCGACGAGTGACGTCGGGCTGTGTCTGAGTTTTTTCAGTGTCCGCACCAGGCCGCCATCTTCGTCGAACTCCGCGTCGACGTCGGCCGTTGGCGTTCCCTTCCCGGTGCTCATTGGCGCTCACCTCGCGTCGTCCGTAGCGAATATCCCTCAGTCATATTTGATCCGTGGGTCGATGTAGGCGTAGGCGATGTCAGTGAGCACGACGCCGATCAGAAACAGCGTCGAGAAGAACAACGTGACACCGACGGCTACCGAATAGTCCTGGTCGATTACCGAGTCGAAAAAGAGCCGTCCCAGTCCGGGGATGGCGAAAATCTCTTCGACGATGACACTCCCGCCGAGTAAGGTCGATACCTGCAAGCCGATGATCGTCACCAGTGGCAACAACGCGTTGCGAAACGAGTGACGTAACATGATTTTTCGCTCGGGGATTCCATACGCTCGAGCGGTCTCGACGTAGTCTTCACGCATTTCTTCGATCATACTCGAGCGCGTCATCCGCATCAGGAGTGCCGTCTGTGCCGTCGCCAGCGTGAGCACCGGCATGATCAGCAGTGGGGCAGCCCCGACCGGGTCGACGAAGGGCGATGTGTATCCACTCGCTGGAAGCACGTCTAAATTGAACGCCAACAGGTAGATCAACATCAACGCGAGCCAGAAGTTCGGCGTCGAGATGCCCGCCAGTCCAGCGAGCCGTGAGACGTGGTCGCCAGCCCGGTTGTGTCGGGCGGCCCCGTAGATTCCGAGACCGATGGCGACTGGCAGCGCGATGAGGTACGAGAGCCCCATGATGACCATCGTTGGCTCCATCCGCTCCCAGATCAGGTCCGTGACCGGCCGGTTGTAGACGAACGACTGGCCGAGGTCACCCTGGACGAGGTTGACCAAGTAATCGAGATACTGTTCGTGCATCGGCCGGTCGAACCCGTGAGCCGCGATCAGTTCGTCGGCTAGCTCTTGGCCGGGTTCCTCCCCAAGCCAGAGGCGCACGGGGTCACCCGGCAGCGCGTGCATCATGATGAACGTGAGCGTCACGATGCCGAACAACACCGGCACGAGTTGGATGAACCGTCGTAATGTGTACCGAAAGAGTCCCATAGATGAGGAAAAGCAGTGAGGCCTCGGGGCTAGTCGTCGATGCTGGCTTCCTGCCAGTAGTTGAACGTTTCCTGTTCGCCAAACTCACTGGGCTCGTAGTCGTTGACACTCGAGTGGACCCCGGTGACGCTCTCTGCGGAGTAAATACCCAGGAGTGGGTAGAGCCCGAGGACGATGTCGGCCGCCTCGATGTAGTACTCACGGCGGTCTTCCTGAGCGACGGTCGCCTGGCCTTGTCGGACGAGTTCGTCGAGTCGCTCGAGATCCTCGAGGATGTCCTCTTCACCGCGGTCACGGGTTCCTTCGTAGAGATAACCGATCGAGGAGTGGCCGACGACGTCGTCTGACATCCCGCCGTCATCGTTTCGCAGATCACGGAACATGTGGTAGTAGTAGCCGTCCGGGTCGTCGTTGCCACCCCAGCCGTAGGTCGTGATGTCGTAGTCTGCGTTATTCAGGGCTTCGAGCCAGTCACCTGTCGAGACCTCACTGATCGCACACTCGACACCGATCTCTTCGAACTCGTTCTGGAGGACCAGTGAACGGCCTTCGTTGGCCTCACCGGCGGTCATGATGAGATCGACCTCGAAGTCCGTCCCGACACCCGCCTCTTCGAACAGCTCGATGGCGCGGTCGTGGTCTTGCTCTGGATAGTACTGGTCTTCCCACTCCTCCTGGGGGAAATCCCACGCGTCGACAGTTTCCTGTGGCATATGTCCCCAGTTCCGCCCGCCGAGTTGCCCTGCGGCGGCATCGAGTACCTCGTCGTAGTCGACGAGATAGTGGACGGCCTCGCGGGCTCTGACGTCCGTGAACGGCCCCTCGAGGCAGTTCAGGATGAAGCCCTGGAAGTCCAGGTTAGAGAGCTGGTAGGTACTGATGTCGTCGTTTCCTTCGGCGTCCTCGAGGAGTTCCTCGGTCACGCCAGACTGGTGGAGCGAACCCTGGACGAGTTCGACGTAACCGACCTCGGTTTCGGGGATGATACGGTACTCCATCCCGTCGAGGGCTGGTGCTCCGAGGAAGTAGTCCTCGTTGGCGACCATCTCGACCGACGCAGAGGGATCGTGATTCTCGAGTTTGAACGGGCCACTGCCGACCGGGTTCTCTCCGAACTCCTGATCGCCCATCTCTTCGGCGGCTTCCTTACACACGACGGGTGCCGCATTCATGTG
The DNA here is from genome assembly GCA_003552325.1 of Natrialbaceae archaeon. Classification (GTDB taxonomy): domain Archaea; phylum Halobacteriota; class Halobacteria; order Halobacteriales; family Natrialbaceae; genus Natronosalvus. The sequence continues at coordinate 5,499 of PUKM01000209.1, forward strand.
TGAGAGCGCCCGTTCCATCAGCCCCGATGGGAAATCGAGGTGGAGCGTGACCTCGAAGTCGTCTGATGCCTCGGCTTCATCGATGAACGCAACGTTCGACTGGTTCGGGGAGTCGTTGTCCGGGTCGAGCACCCAGTTGATCGAGTAGGCGACGTCTTCGGCCGTCAGTTGCCCCCAGTCGTCGTGAAAGTACACGTCGTCACGGATGTCGACGACGTACGTGGTCTCGTCAATTTCTTCCGGGTGGTCTGCCGCCAGGTGTGGCTCGAACTCACTGCCATCGGGTGACTGAAGCAACAGCGAGTCGAACATGTAGTGAGCCGCCGAACTGTACCACGCCAACTGGTTCTGTCTGGGGTCGAACGTTTCGACTTCATCGGACGTGGCGATCGTGAACACACCACCGCCTCCAGTGGTATCGTCCGTGCCGTCATCGCTGTCGTCAGTTGCCTCCTCGTCGTCCGGGTCGGCCCCGATACAGCCCGCGAACAGTCCTGCACCGCCAACGACTGCCGCTGACTTGACGAAGCGCCGTCGGTTCAGATCCGATCCATTGTGATTGTCCTGCATGGGAAACACACCTCTGGTATGGGTTGTACTCCCACAGATAGGGGAAATACGTGCCGCCTAGCATACTAGCCCTGGACCGTGATCTCCGTGCAGTCGGTGACTTTTCGGGATTTCCACTGGTCGACAGCGAGATATACCCGCAGTGTGTGGACGCCGACAGCGGGAGCCCACCGGTCGCGCTCGCCCGTCGAATCCAGCACCTGTCCATCCCACCGACCGACGAACGTCCGACGCTCTCGCGGACCGAA
>PUKM01000063.1 GCA_003552325.1 Natrialbaceae archaeon
CTCGAAGTCGACGGAGCCCCCGCTCATCATCTCGTTCATCATCCGCTCGATTTCACGGAAGAGATCGTCGAAGGGTTCGTCACGGTCATCTCGGCGCATACGAGGTCGTAGGAAGGGGGTCGGCAAAAAGGTGTTCCTCGTCACACTGGGCTGTGAACGTCACAGGTGTCTCTGTAAACTCGAGTGATCGTGGGCCGGGCGACTGTTCCACCCGAGTTCTGGCCACTCTCGACCCGCTCTCCAATCCGTTAGTGGTGGTTTCGACCCCGCAAAACGATTTCCCCCGGACCTGTCGACCCAGCGACCCGACCTTGGCCCGTCTCAGTCAGCCGTCTGTTTGTCAGCAGCTCGGATCGAGTCACCCTCCAGGCGTCCGAAGCCGATGCCGAGGGTTTCGTTGGTCAGCGACCGACTTTCGGGACCAGAGAGGTGTCCCGACAGGGCTCGAATTGCATCGATGTTCTCGGGAACCACGTCCGCTTCCTGGTGGATCGCTTGCATGAGATACAGGTCGTCGCCCTCGAGGGTGAGCGATTCGGCCCAGATGCAGTTCTCCCAGATGTCACCCCGTGGGCGGCCAGCGTCGAGTGCGAGATCCTTGAGGCTACCCGCGCCGTCGATCTGGGCGTGTCCGGGCACCATGACGGTGCGGGCTTGGGCAGTGAGGAGGTCACGTACGTCGGCGACGTCCCGAGGCCGGTTTTCGAGGGTGACGTTGATAGTGTGGACGTGCATCATCGTGGTCGGAACCTTCAGGCCGATGGTGTCGATCTCGAGGTCGGGGAAAATAGTCTGGACGTCCGGGCCGTGGTGGGATGGTATCGAAACCGGGTCGGGAACCGCGTCGTTGATCGGGCCGCGGCTGGTCTGGTTGGGGTCGCCACCGCGACGAATCAGGGTCGCTCTGACCTTTTCGATGCCGTAGGCTTCCTCGAGTGGGGCGACTAGTCTGGAGAGTCCAGTGGTGTTACAGGAGACGACACGGACGTACTCGGCGTCGCTGGCCTCGTCGTAGTTGACCCGGGCGTTGAAGCTGACCTCGGCGACGGTCGCGCTTTCGCCACCCTGGAAGATCGCCGGCGTGTCGTGGCGTTCGTACAGCGGTCGGTTTTCGGCACCGATTCCCGACGGCGTTGCATCGACGACGACGTCACTTACGGCAACGAGTTCATCGACGGTTCCGGCGACCTCGAGTCCGGCCTCGTAGAACGCCTCAGTTCGGGCGTCGTCGACGACGTAGAGGGGGTAGTCGGCCTCGAGTGCACCGAGGGCGACGTAATCTGGGCTGACTTTGGCGACGCCACAGACCTCCATATCGGGCTGAGCCCGGACGGCGTCTGCGACGCGTTTACCAATGGTTCCGTATCCGTTGATTCCGACCCGGAGCATGTACACCTCTCCAGCGCCGATGGTCATAATAGTTCCGGATAATCTGATAGATGTTAACTCGTAATTGAGTAGTATGGGATAAAAGTCGACGAGGGAATCGATTTCTGTATCTTTGTTGGCTTGCCTATGCAATGTCTGCATTGTGGTAGGTGTGTCATACGCTGACGTGGTAGGGTTCCGTTGGCGGGCCAGCATTGCACCTGAAGTAACTACTTTAACGCTGGCCGGTGTACTACTCATACATGAGTGAACATTCCTACACGGAAGATAATTCTCCAGTTCGGGTCGGCCTCAACGGATTCGGCCGCATCGGCCGCAACGTACTCCGGGCGTCCCTCGAGTACGACGGCCTCGAGATCGTGGCGATTAACGACGTCATGGATAACGACGATATGGCCTACTTACTCCAGTACGACTCGGTCCACGGCCGACTCGAGGACGTCCAACTGGACGGCGACACGCTGACTATCGAGGGGCAGTCCATCGAACTGCTTTCCGAGCGTGACCCCTCTTCACTCCCCTGGGATGAACACGACGTCGACGTCGCGTTTGAAGCCACCGGACTGTTCCGCAGTCACGAGGACGCGTCCCAGCACCTCGAGGCTGGGGCCGAGAAAGTCCTCATTTCGGCCCCACCAAAGGGCGAAACGGAGGTTCTGACGGTGGTCTACGGCGTCAACCACGACGAGTACGACGGTGAGGACGTCATCTCGAACGCCTCCTGTACGACCAACAGCGTCGCGCCCGTCGTGAAGGTCCTCGACGAGGCGTTTGGCATCGAATCCGGCCTGCTCACGACCGTTCACGCCTACACCGGCACCCAAGCACTCATCGACGGGCCACTGGCCAAACGCCGCCGTGGACGGGCCGCCGCCGAGAACATCATCCCCACGACCACCGGCGCAGCCATCGCCACTACCGAAGTGCTTCCCCAGCTCGAGGGGAAACTCGACGGCATGGCGATGCGCGTCCCCGTCCCGAACGGCTCGATCACCGACCTCACCGTCGACCTCGAGGCCGACGTGACCAGCGAGGAACTCGCCTCCGCCATCCGCGACGCCGCCGATGGTGAGCTTGCCGGCGTACTTGGCTACACTGACGAGGAGATCGTCTCCCGTGACATCGTTGGGCTGCCGTTTTCCTCGTACGTCGACCTCGAGTCCGCGATGGTGCTCGAGGGCGGTCTCGTCAAAGTGCTCACCTGGTACGACAACGAGTACGGCTTCTCGAACCGGATGCTCGACCTGGCGACGTTCGTGATGGCACAGGAAGCCGAAACCGAAGCGACGGCCTAACACGAAACGTTCTGGCGTTCCCTTTCCTCGGAGTCGTTCCGCAACAGGTAACTGCCCCAGGGACAACCCTAGGACACCGCGCATGACCGCCAATCGAGCCGAGTCCGAGACTGCGGTTGGACCACCCGAGGACGACACAGCCACACATCCTGCGGAATCGACTGCGCCCCTCGGTTCTCCGGCGATCGGTGAACCAATCATCGAAGCACGGGACATCGACGTCTACTACGGCGACACCCAGGCACTCAACGGCATCACGATGGATATCCCCGAGCGACAGGTGACTGCCCTGATCGGTCCGTCGGGGTGTGGAAAATCCACTTTTTTGCGTTCGATCAACCGCATGAACGACCTGATCGATGTCGCTCGAGTGGAGGGGACGCTCAGATTCCACGGGAAAAACGTCTACGACGATGACGTCGATCCCGTTGCCCTCCGCCGAAAGATCGGCATGGTCTTTCAGAAACCAAACCCCTTCCCGAAGAGTATCTTCGATAACGTCGCCTACGGCCTCCGCGTCCAGGGACAGGAAGACGACCTCGAGGAAAAGGTCCACACCGCCCTCGAGCGAGCCGCGATCTTAGATGAGGTCGAGGACCAACTGGACTCGAGCGGGCTCGAACTCTCCGGTGGACAACAACAGCGTCTCTGTATCGCCCGGGCCATCGCGACCGACCCTGAAGTCATCCTGATGGACGAGCCGGCGTCCGCACTGGACCCCGTCGCCACCTCGAAAATCGAAGACCTCGTCGAGGACCTCGCACAGGAGTACACGGTGGTTATCGTCACCCACAACATGCAGCAGGCGGCCCGGATCTCGGATACGACCGCGGTGTTCCTCACCGGGGGCGAACTCGTCGAGTTCGACGAGACGTCACGGATCTTCGAAAACCCTCAGAGCCAGCGCGTCGAAGATTACATCACCGGGAAATTCGGCTGAGCGGGCAAGCGTTCAGACGGTGAACAGGTGCCCCTCCGTCGGCACGTCGAACAATCCGATACGAGCGCCAGCGTCCAACCACGCGTGACCGTAGGAAAACGCCGCCAACGCGTTCACCAGGTCGTCTTCGTCCCTAAAGTGCAATCCGTCCTCGAGGTAGGACTCGGCCATCTCGTAACACTCCGTCGCGGCCTCGGCCATGGGCGTCTCCGGCGGTGGCGCAACCGTCGCCACATCGAGTGCCTCCGCCAATAGTCGTCCGTACCGTTCGCTCTTCTCCTCGAGTGTCGCTGCCATACCGGTGGTGGGTGCGTGATCGTTGTAAGCCCGTCGTCACCGTGCTCGTCTCTCCACCGTGACACACGATCTGAGTCATCCGCAGGACACTGGTCGGAACCCCAGGGGGCAGAGACGCCGGCCCGCTCGAGCGTCGATTCGCCAGGAACCCTGCGGCTTTTTCTTTCACCTTGCCTGTAGATACCCTTCGGACACGGGTGCAGGCAACCGATTTCGAGAGCGCAAGGCGTTTACTCCTCTACTCCGAACACGAACGTATGAGCGAGCAGCCACGCGTCGAACTCTACATCGCGGAGCAGTGCCCCGACTCCGAGAAAGCGACGGCCCTCTTCGATGCCACCGAAATCGAGTACGGGACGTACACCGTCACGGACGACGAGGCGCGCTTGAGCGAGATGGTCGACCGAACTGACGGTCGCGAAACGACTCCCAGCGTGTTCATCGACGATGAATTCGTCGGCGGCTGGGACGCCGTCGCCGCCCTCGAGGAAACGGGCGAACTCGACGAGAAACTCGGCCTCGAGGGCGAATCGCCTGTCGAGCACCGCCCACTCCTCATCGCGGGAACGGGGATCGCCGGTCTCACGGCGGCGATTTACGCCGGGCGGGCGAACAACGATCCACTCGTCATCGAGGGAGACGAACCCGGCGGCCAACTCACCCTGACGACCGACGTCGCGAACTATCCCGGATTCCCGGAGGGGATCAGCGGCCCCGAACTGGTCAACAACATGAAAGCGCAGGCCCGCAGGTTCGGTGCCGAGTTGAAAAACGGGATCGTCGACACTGTCGAGCGAGTCGATCCCGATGACGACCACTCTCCGTTCCGCGTCGAACTCACCAACGGCGACGTCTACACCGCCGACGCCGTGATCGCGGCCTCAGGTGCTAGCGCCCGCACCCTTGGCGTCCCCGGCGAGGACGAACTCATGGGCTACGGCCTCTCGACCTGTGCTACCTGTGACGGGGCGTTCTTCCGCGATGAGGACATGCTCGTCGTCGGCGGTGGGGACGCCGCGATGGAGGAAGCCTCGTTCCTCACCAAATTCGCGGATACCGTCTACCTCGCCCACCGACGCGAGGAGTTCCGCGCCGAACAGTACTGGATCGACCGCGTCCACGAACACGCCGAAAACGGCGATATCGAGATCATGAAAAACACCGAACTGATCGAGATCCACGGCTCCCAAGCCGAGGGCATCGATCACGTCACGCTCGTCCACAACGACGCTGGCCATCCAACCGATCGCCTTGACGACCCCGAAACCGAGGAGTTCGATTTCGAGGTCGGCGCGGTCTTTTTCGCTATCGGGCACACCCCGAACACGAGCTACCTCGAGGGGACGGGCGTCGACCTCGACGACGAGGGGTATCTGGCGACCAAAGGCGGTGACGGTGGCGGCCAGACCGAAACCGACGTCCCTGGGATCTTCGGGGCCGGTGACGTCGTGGACTTCCATTACCAGCAGGCGGTGACGGCAGCCGGGATGGGATCGAAAGCGGCCCTCGACGCTGACGAGTATCTCGACGACCTCGAGCGCGAACGAGCGGCGAGCCTCGAGGAGGCGGACGTGGCGGCGGCTGACGACTGAGCTGTTCTTTTTTCCTGTTGGCTTGTCGCCTCCTCGAGTGGCGACAGTCTCCCCTGGTGCTCCTCTTCGAGTGTTTGCTTAGACTCGAGACAGCGGTCTCGCCTCGTGAGTGTGGAGGTGACTCGAGGATGTGCTAAAGCGTAGCGTCGGTTGAAAAGCGGGGACCTGGTTGGTCGAGTTCGGTTACTCGAGTCCGGGACGGTGGTGTATTACTGCCCATTGGCGACGTGGCTGTCGCTGGGTGGGTCGGTCAATAAAGAAAACCGCAAGAGCCGGAAAACCGCGTTCCGGTGGTTCGTGACGAGTTACGATTTAGTCCTGACGGCGGAGCGCCAGCATGGCGGCACCGAGCAGGGCTGCGAGGGCGACAGCGACGCCGAAGCCAGGCTGGCCATCGTCGTCGTCGTCGTCATCGTCATCGTCGTCCTCAGGGACGTCGTCGTCATCATCGTCGTCTTCCTCAGGGACGTCGTCGTCATCATCGTCGTCTTCCTCAGGAGCGTCGTCGTCGTCTTCCTCAGGTTCAGCGACCGTGAGGGTGTCCTCAATTTCGGTCTCACCGTCGATGATCAGCTCCCACTCGTAGTCACCAGCAGGGGCTTCTTCGACAACTTCCTCGAGGGAGGCGGTGTCGCCAGCCTCGATGCTCACGTCTTCGTCAACGAGCGTGTCGCCAGCGAAGACGAATTCGACGGCGGCGTCGCCGTCAGC
>PUKM01000016.1 GCA_003552325.1 Natrialbaceae archaeon
TGGCCACGTGGGGATACCCATCGAGGTAGGCAGCCCGTTGGTGCGATCAGCTGGATCGTTCCGACGATGCTGGGCCCAGCAGGGTCTGCAACCTACATGAGCCGGTGTGGTATTCCCGGGAGCACCCGAAGTACGCCCCCGCGATGAGACGCGCAATCACGACCACCCGTTCGTGGGTGCGCAGTTGGAAACAGTCGAACAGATAGATGACTAACTGCCGAACGCTCGGCAGTACCCGTGAGCCGATAGTCCAGTGGACGACGATCTGTGCCTTGGGCGCACAGGACCGAGGTTCGAATCCTCGTCGGCTCAGTGTGCCGTGTCTGGGGAATGGTGACCCCACTGGCCTGCTACGCCAGCCCCGGCGACGGGTTCCCGGTTCGAATCCGGGTCGCGGCGTCATGACAACGAATGTCTGCCCTACCTGCGAGGAGGAAGCGTTCCGTCACGTCCAGCTCGGTGATACAACGTCCATCGACACGATTGGAAGTGTGAGAATCTGCGTCACCGACGAAGGCACGTACTTTCACGGAACGAGGTGACCGCCATTTGCCTCCGCCGTGACTGGGTGCTGGTGAACCCACTCGCCCCGAAAGCGAGGGTCAGAAGCTGAGCAATACGCATCTTCCGGCATCCCGTGAGTAACGCGAAGGGGATTCGTCGAAGCAAGCTCCGACAGTGTATGGTGAGACAAGCAGATTGGTGACTGCGCTCGGTTTGAAACCGAGAGCTGCGAGGCTTCGGAGTTCGACTCTCCGTCTCACCGTTGGCGGGATTTCCCTAGCTCGGCCAAGGGACTGCGTTGGAAGCGCGGCGTCCGCGAGGGCACGAGTGTTCAAATCACTCTCCCGCCGCTGCGTGCCGAAGCAATTCGCAGATTCATTGACGATCCTCGAATTGCGCCGCCATGCCAGAGTGGTCAAACGGACACGGTCGAGGACCGTGTGGTTAGTCCTTCCCAGGTTCGAATCCTGGTGGCGGCATGCCGGTCACTGTACCGGTACACGATTCCCTGTATTCTCCGTCGCCGTATCCAAGTGGTCAACGGGAAGCGGCTCAGATCCGCTGGCGTAGGTCCTCCCGAGGTTCGAATCCTCGCGGCGACATTTCTCCCTGTGGTCTAGCGGCTACGATGCCTCCCTGTAGAGGAGGAGACGCACGTTCGAGTCGTGCCGGGGAGACTGCGGGACGGTGGAAGAGCCTGGCATTCACACTCTCGCCGAGTTTTCACCGGAGAACCGGTGCGACGGAGAGAGTTCCTTCATCTCACTTGTAACGAGAACACGCAGGTTCGAATCCTGCCCGTCCCACTGACCGATGACCCTTGACGGGCGAGGTCACTCTGCTCCAGTGGAGTAGCGGCCAAACTCACGGCCCTCTCACGGCCGAGCCCCCGGTTCGAATCCGGGCTGGAGCATTCTCCAACAGTCCGAGACCTCTCACTTCCAGCCGACTAGACCGAGGGACGGACAGCTGTGGAGAACTGAGAGATGCCCATGAGTGAGTTCCGAATTGTGGTGCTGCGGGATAGGATAATGCAGTCCACGGGGCTCATATCCCCGAGGTCCAGGTTCGACTCCTGGTCCCGCAATGGAGGACAACAATGGGACTATTCGATACGGTCGAACTCTGCGACGACGTCCACCTGCCGGAGTACCCCGATGTAGTCGCTCCTGCTGAGGACGTCGACTGGCAGACGAAAGGCATCGACCGACCGAGCATGACGACATTCCGGATTACGGCGGATGGTCGTCTCTTAGAAGAGGAGTGGCACACAGAAGACGTGCCGCCCGAGGACCGGCCATACGCGACCCGTGAAGATGTCGAAGAGGGCGACTTCCTCTATATGGCCGGCTGTCTCAACCGAGTCCACGACGGCTGGATCGAGCGGAACGACTACCATGGCCGGTTCGAGATCACCCACTCCTTCGAATCACTCGACGCACTGGTCACGTACCAGGTGACGTTCACACACGGGCGACTCGATGGCTTCGAACGGGTGCGTTGACCCGTATTTGTCCGCCGTAACTCGGACCTTGGTTCTGCTACTAGCGGCGCTCCCGGAGTCTCCGTTGGCGAGGGACGCCAGCCTTTCAAGCTGGAGGTCGGGGGTTCGATTCCCCTCGGGAGCACTCGGGAACTGGCAGTGGACAGCGACGCTCTGCGTCGTACCATCGAGGTAGCGACGCAGACCGGTGACGCGTCCGCTGTCGGTTCCCATAGCGTGTGGTCGACGAGACGGTGCGTTCCTTCAGCCTGCAAAGCATCACCGGGAGTCATAGCCCGTCGCGCCGTCAGTTTCCCGACAGCACGTGGCGACCGTCGAGTTGGGGCGTTGCTTCGCCAGGAACTCGCAGGTTCAAATCCTGTCGGTGGCCCCGTCCATCGAGAACATCCCGGACAAAGAGACCACGTGCGTGCTCTCGACACCGGATCCCGCCTCGACAGTTTCCCGGTCGCTATCACTCATCACGTGGCCGTCGAGTTGGAGCCATCCTTCGCCTCAAGAGCCGGAAGTCCGGGTTCGAATCCCGGCGGTGGAATCCGATTGATCCACCGTAGTGTAACCAGGTAGCACGCTGTTCCGGCTCCAGCAGTATTCCGGCCACGTCCTTGTCTCCGTAGCTCAGTCCGGACAGAGCACCGGCCTTCGAAGCCGGGTGTCGCACGTTCGAATCGTGCCGGAGACGTTCGCTGCTCGCACCGCTTGTGGGCAGCACCGGTATTGGAGTCGCCTGTTGCGGCTCCGAGTGATAGTATGGAATTCAACAAGCCAAAGCAAACGGTCGCGGAGGAGACGCGAACGACCAACTACGAAGGTGGGGAAGCGTTCGAGCCTGCCGGCCCTCGACTCGCACTGTACAAGCGCACGATCAACCAGCTGCTGGAGGGCTCGTTCTACGAGACCGATGACGAGCAGCTCGCTGCTGTCGTCCGGCGGTTCGACGCCGCGGCAGACGAGGATCCAGAGTTCGTCCTGAAGCTCGCGGCGTACGCGCGGCAGGAACTCTACCTGCGGGACATTCCACAGGTCCTGCTCGTACTGGCAGCCAACGACGACCGGTTCAAGGATGACTCACCCGAGTCGCTCATCCGCGAGTGGGCTCCAGCGATCATCCAACGGATGGACGAGACGGCGACCGCGCTCGCCATCCACGACCAGCTGTTCGGCGGGACTGCCCCGTGGCCGCTTCGACGCGGCATCGAAGACGCACTCGTCTCGATGGTGGACGCCTACACCCTGGGCAAGTACGAACTGTCGCGGCGTGAGGTGACGCTGCACGACGTGTTCAATCGCGTCCACCCCAAGCCGGTCGACGCCGACCAGGAGGTGCTGTTCGAGCGATTCATGCGCGGCGACCTCGACGACTATCCCGACGTCGAACCGTTGCCATCGCCGAACACGTGGGAGACGGTTATCTCCGAGCGCGGCAACACCCGGGACGCCTGGGAGACGCTCCTCGAAGACGACGAATACACGCTGCCGATCTTCGCGTCGATCCGGAACCTCCGGAACATGCTCGAAGCTGGCGTCGACGAGGACACCGTCGTAGGCCACCTTGACCTGGAAGCAGTCCGGTACGCGCCGCTGTACCCGTTCCGGTACTACCAGGCGTACACCGCGCTCCAGAATGCTGACGTCCAAGCACTAGCGGTCGAGCGGTGGCTGGAGGACGCAATCGACGTCGCTGTCGAGACGGTTCCTGACGGACTCGGAGACACGTTCGTCGCCGTGGACCTCTCAGGGTCGATGGATATGGCGCTATCCACGAACAGCACGCTCAGGCTGAAGGAGATCGGTGCGTTGTTCGGTGCGATCCTGGCCGACCAAGGTGCCGAAGTTGGCGGGTTCGGTGACGACTTCCAGACCGTTCCGATGCACGTCGACACGCCAGTACTGCAGCGCCAAGATGCGGTGCTGGCCATCGACGAGGACGTCGGGAACTCAACGAACGGCTGGAAGGCACTGGAGTACCTCCGCGACCGAGGCGAGCCGGTCGAGCGTATCGTCGTCTTCACCGACATGCAGATCTGGGACAGCACGCCATTCACGGCACGCGATACCCAGACGGTCAAGGAGGCGTTCGACGCGTATCGGGACGGGGTCTCCTCGGACACCGCGTTGTATCTCGTCGACCTTGCATCCTACGGCCACCTCGTGACGCCGGAAGGCTACGAGAACGTCTACAACGTCTCCGGCTGGTCCGAGAACGTCCTCTCGTTCATCGAACACGCCGAAAACCCGAAGCAGGTCATCGATGAGATCGACGCGTTCGAACCTGCATAGCGTTGCCCCCCTCATCTTTCTCCGTCAAGCGCGAGTAGTGTAGTTCGGTATCACACGGTCGTGCCACAACCGAGACGGGCGTTCGAATCGTCCCTCGCGCACTCAGAGCGCAGCTCGTAGACTAGACAGTCCGAGCGACGCTCTTCAGCAGAGGTGACATCATGGCAATCTCCAGTGACAACGGCCCCGAACCGACGACGACTGCTGTCGTCACGATCCGTATCCCATGTGGCGCAGACAGCGATCTCGTCACCGACGCCGAGAAGCGTCTCTCGCGGGCCGAGAACATCGATACCGTCACGGTTGACGAGATGCACGGTATCGCCCCGAAGCTTTCGGCAACAGCCATTACCGTCGGCATCACCATTCGTTGGACCACGACAATGACTGATGCGCAGGTGAGGAGACGGCTCGCCAAGGCCCCTGGCCTTGAGTCGATCAAGCGTATCGGATGAGTTGACTCGAACACCGCCCTTCCCGACGATTTATGCGGTCACCTGCTGACGAACATCTATGGGCGGTATCGAGCTCCGGAATGGAACGCTCGTTGTCGAACGCGAGCCGAATCAGCTCGACGAGCTGGCGGTCAGATTCTCCGAAATTCTCGGGCAGTTCGACATTAAGCACGTCTACATCGCGGGATACGTCTCCATTCTCGCTGGCCGGGCACGGTCTACCGAAGACGTCGACGTCCTTATCGAACGGATCGACGAGGAGACTGCAGACGAACTCGCGGAGACACTCGACGAGGAGGGTTTCTGGGGACCGGCGATGCCGCTCTCTTCGATGTACGAAATGCTCGATAACGGCGACAACATCTGGGTCGCCCCGGAAGAGCAGATTACTCCGCATCTCGAAGTGAAGTTCGCGCGTGACGAGTTCGACCGCGCGTCCCTGGAAAACGCTATCACGGCCAGAATTGGTGACGAAGCGATTTCGATTGGACCGTTAGAACTCCAGATCGCATACAAGCTCCATCTCAGCGCACAGAAGGACATCGAGGATGCGGTCCACCTCTATACGCTCTTCGAGGAAAGTCTTAGTGTGCCCCGTCTCGAAGAATGGGTAACGCGACTCAACGTCGAAGACGAATATGAGCGACTCAAACGCGCCTGAGCACCTCGACGCCAAGCACGAACGCAACCGTGAGCAGCGCATAGAGGGCATCAAGCGCTGGGTCGAATACATCAAATCAGAGCCACCGGAGACGTGGGGGCCGCAGCAGAATGCGGTCGTCAACGACCAACTTGATGCGGCCCAAAGCGTGCAGACTTCGGCGTCCCACCAGCAACACGTAAAGGACGTGGCGGCCGAGATCATCGAAGCGAGCAGCGAGTCCGACGCTGAATCAAAGTAGCCGAGTCACTCGCAGCATTACCCGAATAGGGGTATGTTGGCGCGTCTACTGAACGAATTCCGTTAGACAATACTCCGACTAGCCTACACCATCAGGTGAGTGCTCACTCAGGTACCTGCGTATGTACGTGAGTACGTACATAGGTACGTACCCGAGGCGGAGATAGATTTTAGGAGGGGAGTCACTTTGTCGACGGGATGTTTCGACGGTCGTTCCTCAGCGCTCTCTCAGCAGTACCGGTACTCCCACGGATCTTCGACCGCCCCCATCCAGATCAGCGGCCAGCTGTTCCATCCGAAGGCAATCTCATGTTCTGGTTCCATTTCTACGGGGCGATCCGACGCGACCGACCCATGAGTACTGAACGAGCGCGAAA
>PUKM01000268.1 GCA_003552325.1 Natrialbaceae archaeon
CGAGCCCAGGCTTGTGTCGAGGGAAGAATCGGCTCCGCACGTTCGTCGATCGTCAGGGCCGCGTCGACGAAGGCTTCCGGATCGTGGGTGAATTGCACGTAGCCGTCTCCCTGTCGATGGAAGTTGCGCTTTGTTCGGGTGTTTCCCCAGGTCCGGGCCGTTGCCTTCTGCTCTTCATCCTCAGGCCCAAAGACGCCGAGAGCCGCCATATTCCAACGGTCGTTTGGCCCCAGGGTCGCGACGATCGTTTCGGTGGCGCCGGTCAGCGACACTGGCCAGTCATCCCCCTCCGTCTTCCGCTCGTCATCCGTCGTGCCCATGCAATCGCTACGAACGGATCGAAGAAAGGTCTACTCGTCTTCACAACTACTCTGGCGAGGCGACCCCTCGAGTGGGGCGACTGGTGGAGCGCCGTTTCACATACCCAATCGAGGTGATCGGCTCGAGTAGTACCGCACAGACTCAGACGTCCACGGCCCCGCGCTCGAGCGCAACGAAGAGCGCGGCTGCGGTGATGTCGGCGGTTGTCCCCGGGTTGTGGCCCCGTTCGACCAGGTCGTCGGCGAACCGTTCGACTGCGTCACGGTCACTCCAGAGTGCGTCGGACTCGAGCAACGCCGTAGCCTCCCGGGTGACTTTGGCTGCCGCGGCTTTGCCGTGGCGCTTTTCGATCAGGGTATCGGGGCGGTCAGCGAGCAACGACAAAAATACCTCAGCACCACGGTCTGCGAGCGGACGGTCTTCCGGGAGTGCGGCGAGTTTCGTCGCGGCGTCGAACGTTCGCTCGAATCCAGTCGTCCACTCTCGAGCGACGTCGTCGCCGGGAACACTCTTTTCCAGAATGTCGAACAGCGTGAGCCCCCGCGCCTCGAGGTCGGGTATTGCCTCACTCCCTCGTCGGACGTCCAGTGGCTCGAGGTCGTCGGGGGGAGCGGTGACATAGACGTCGACCTGTTCGAACGCTCGGTAGAAGCAAGCGGCGTCGGCGACGGTCGTCTCTTCGACCACCGATTCGACGACCGGTGGGGCGAGGTCACGGCGCGAGGCGACGACAAGGGGGACGAGCAAGAGAAGGCATCCAAACTGCGTGTTGCCGCCACGTTGTGTCGCCATCCCCTCGACTGCCCGCTCGAACGCTGGGCCGATAGCGGCCCCGTTCGCGGCCATCTCGAGGCCCGGCCGCACGCCGACCGTGCTCGCGAGGAAGTGTTCGAACCGGAGGTCCTCGAGATCCCGGTGACGATCGACGTTGCCTGGTTTGGGTGTCCCCGCGACCTCGAGCAACAGGGCGAGTTGGGCGTTGTCGGCTGGGGATCGTGATCGTGTCGGCGGTTCACCTGACGTGGGCATCGTCTCAGCGTGTGTGCCGAATATGCTTGTAGGTTGCTCGTCTCGTGGACAGGTGTACACGTCTCATTCGAGCGGTTCGGCCGGAATCCCTGCGACGGTCGTCTCCGGCGGTACCGAGTCCGTCACGACCGAGCCAGCCCCAACGGTCGCCCCTGTACCAATGGTGATATCACCGAGAAGGGTCGCGTTTGCCCCGATCGTGACGCCATCCTCGAGTGTCGGATGCCGTTTGACGGGTTCGCTCGAGGCACCCCCGAGCGTCACCCCGTGGTAGAGATGGACGTCGTCGCCCATGATGGCCGTTTCGCCGATGACGACCCCCATCCCGTGATCGATGGTGACCCGCTCACCGATCTGTGCTCCCGGGTGGATTTCGACGCCAGTGAGCCAGCGGGCGAACTGAGAAACCAAGCGTGCAAATAGGTACAGACGCATCTGCCAAAGCCGGTGCGATAGGCGGTGGAGCCAGACAGCGTGGAGTCCGGGATAGCACGTCAAAACCTCGAGCGTGCTTTTCGCTGCTGGGTCCCGCGACCGCATGGCCCGGATATCGTCGCGAATACGCCCGAGCACGACTTACCCCCGGGTGGCGGTCGACGTCATGTCTTCGCCGTGCCCCGAAAACGTGCAAGCTGGGCCCACTGTCATCACTGCGTTCATACCTGCACGTGTCCGGGTCGACCCTTGAACCCGACGGTCTCGAGTGAGCAATTCTCAAGACAGTGTGACTACAAGAATGTGTATGAGTGATTCGGAGACCGGTGGCGTAACCCTCACCGTTCGCGCGGCCGAGAAACGCGATGCCGGGCGAGGTGTCGCCCGGATCCCGGAACTGGCTCGCCGAAAACTTGGCGTGCTCAGCGGCGACACCGTCGTGATCGAAGGTGAAGCCCGGACCGTGGCAAAGATGTGGCCGGCGGATCCGGCGATCCCCGAGCAGGTCGTTCAGGTCGATGCAGACACGCGAGCGAATGCGGGCGTCAACGTCGGTGACACGGTTCGCGTGCTCGCGAAGGACACGGGTTCAATCGGCGAGGCCAAATCGGTCACACTCGCCCCACCAGCATCCTTGAGCAGTGCTGAATCACGGCTGACCGAGCGCGTGGCGAACCAGAAACTCAGGAATCGTCCGATCAAGGCGGGCGAACAGATCAGGATCGAAGGCGTTGCGCCGGACCCCTTTACGGTCGTCAAAACAGACCCCGCTGGTGACGTTCGGATCACCGGCTCGACGACGATTCGAGTGGCTGCCAATGCACAAAGCGACCCAGTGACCACGTCGACCACCGCCCCAAAACCACCTGCTGAATCGGAGCCCGCGTCGCCCGCCGGCATTACCTACGAGGACATCGGTGGGCTCGACGAGGAACTCGAGCAAGTTCGGGAGATGATCGAACTCCCGCTGTCTGAGCCGGAACTGTTCAAACGCCTGGGGGTCGAGCCCCCCTCTGGAGTCCTGTTGTACGGCCCACCTGGCACCGGGAAAACGCTCATCGCGAGAGCCGTCGCCAACGAGGTCGATGCGAACTTCGTCACGATTTCCGGCCCGGAGATCATGTCGAAGTACAAAGGCGAGTCAGAAGAGCAACTCCGGCAGACGTTCGAGGAGGCTCGAGAGAACGCCCCCTCGATCATCTTCTTCGACGAAATCGACTCCATCGCGGGGACGAGAGACGACGATGGTGATGCGGAGAACCGGATTGTCGGCCAGCTCCTCACGTTGATGGACGGCCTGGACGGCCGTGGTGAGGTGATCGTTATCGGAGCCACGAATCGCGTCGATTCGATCGACCCCGCGCTCCGTCGGGGTGGCCGATTCGATCGGGAAATCCAGATCGGCGTTCCCGACCTGGACGGCCGACGGGAGATACTCGAGGTCCACACGCGAGGAATGCCCCTCGATGAAGACGTCAGCGTCGAGAAGATCGCCGGCCGGACACACGGGTTCGTTGGCGCTGATCTGGATGCCGTCGTCACGGAAGCGGCCATGGCGGCGATTCGGAGGCGACCGACGGATGCCGACGAACGGGCAGCCTGGAGTCGGGACCCGTCGGTCACGAAGGGTGATTTCGACACGGCACTCGCCGCCGTCGAACCCTCCGCGATGCGTGAGTACGTCGCCGAGTCACCGAACACCGACTTTACCGACGTCGGGGGTCTCGAGGAGGCCAAACAGGTGCTTCGCGAATCAGTCGAGTGGCCACTGACGTACCATCGGTTGTTCGACGAAACGAACACGGACCCACCATCGGGCGTCTTGCTGTACGGGCCCCCTGGGACCGGAAAGACGCTCATGGCCCGAGCCCTCGCGGGTGAGACAGACGTAAACTTCGTTCGGGTAGATGGTCCCGAAATCGTCGACCGCTACGTTGGAGAGTCCGAAAAAGCGATCCGAAAGGTGTTCGAACGTGCCCGCCAGGCGGCCCCGTCGATCGTCTTTTTCGACGAAATCGACGCGATTGCGGCCACCCGCGACGACAGCCACGAGGTGACCGAACGCGTGGTCTCCCAACTGCTGACCGAACTCGACGGCATGCGCGAGAACCCCAATTTGGTCGTGCTTGCGGCAACGAACAGGAAGGAGTTCATCGATCCCGCACTGCTCCGGCCCGGCCGCCTCGACACGCACGTCCTGATTCCCGAACCCGACGTGGAGGCACGTCGGAAAATCATCGACGTCCACAGTCGGGGTAAACCCTTCAGCGACGACGTCGACCTCGAGGCAGTGGCGGCCGAACTCGAGGGGTACACCGGCGCGGATATCGAAGCCCTGATCCGGGACGCATCGATGCAAGCCATCCGCGAAGTGGCAACCGAATACGGACCCGAAGAGGCGAACGAACGAGCAGGGGATATCGTGATCGAGCGTCGCCATCTCGAGGCAGCAATGGGGACGCTCGAAGCGGACAGGGAGTGAGACAGTTCACGTCTCGACTGCCTCCGGTCTCGAGGGAGTACCGTACAACGGTTGATTACCGGGTATAATACGCTGCCAAACAATGACTCGAGCGGGGCTAGTCCGGGCGAGAACCTCGCATGATGCCCTGGGAACACGTCGTCGTCGGCTACCTTGGTTACTCGATGTTCGTCCACATCGTGTACCGACAGTCGCCGACCGCTGGCGAGACCGCAGCAGTCGTCTTCGCCTCACTCCTTCCAGATCTCATCGACAAGCCACTTGCCTGGGAGTTCGGCGTGTTCGAGTCGGGCTATGCGCTAGGACACTCGGTCTTTTTCGCGATCCCACTATCGATCGTGGTGGGCGTGTTGTTTCGACAACTCGGCCGTCCGAAAACTGGACTCGCCTTTGGAATTGGCTATCTGTTGCACCTCCCGGCGGACGTCATCCCGATCTATATCCAGTCCGGAAGGTGGCCGATCGACCGTCTCCTGTGGCCAGTCCGATCGACGAGCGGAAACCCCCCGGATGGGTTCCGAGACGGCTTGGTCACACACGTCGGCAACTCCCTCGAGTTACTCGTCAACCTCGAGCAGTCGCTCTACATGCAGGGTGTGGTCGCGCTCATGGTGTTTGCCCTGTTGCTCTGGGTATACGACGGGATGCCGATGGTCCGGGAACCCCTCGTGTGGCTCAGTCGCCAGGTGTAGGGAGAGGACGCGAGGTCGTCGCCCGAAGAAAGCGACGACTGCTCGCCGAAACGAATCGTGTAGCCTCAGGATGCACAGAGACGGTCCGTGTACGCTCTCCCTTCTCGAGGAATCTTATTTGTCCAGCACCCCGTGGACCGCTGCATCGAAGATGGCACACACCGTCAGCCGACTCACCTCCATCGAACAAGTGAACGCGAACCAGTGGAATCACGTCGTCGATCAGGGAGGACCGAGTTGTGTCACACAGCGATACGAGTGGCTACTCGCCATCGAACGAGGAACGGACGCGGAGCCGAGACATCTCGTCGTCTCGAAGAAGGGGAACCCGATCGCGATCCTCCCACAGTTTCGAACGTACCTCGGGCTGATACCCCGCTTGAGTTCAGTTCGCCCTGGCTTCGGGGGGCCAGTGATCGCGACTGACGAGGAGACCTGTCTCGAGTTACTGCTCGAGGCGGTGGGGGACCACTGTACTCGAGACGTCCTCTACAACGAATTTCGAACGTACGATCTCGGTGCCGTCCGCCACCACGACCACCTCCTCAGCGACGGCTATCAGCCGCGGATACGCCAGTGTCGGTTCGTTCTCGACATCGACCGGTCGTGGGACGCCGTCCTCGAGGGGATGGACGCCGAACGGCGACGGGGTATCAGGCGGGGACGGGAACTCGAGTACACCGTCCACGACGAGCCTGTCAATGCACAGACGTTGCTAAACCGCTACGACACCTACGCGACGGTCATGGAGCGGACGGGGGCGACACCACTGCCGCCGGCGTTCTTCCGTGCGCTCGAGACCTGTGCCGATCGGCTCAAACTGTTTTCACTCGAGGTTGACGGTGTCGACCACGGCGCGTACATCTACCTCCTCGATGACGAACAGCACACGCTCCAGCACCTGTTTACCGCGGTGACGGAAGCATCGTTCGAGGTTCATGCGCCGGAATTATTGCACGCTCACGCGCTCGAGTGGGGGATCGACCAGGGCTACGACTCCTACGAACTCCGCGGTGCACCCGCAGACTACCGCAACGGCGTCTTTCGATTTAAGTCGCTGTTCGGTGCCGACCCACGGCCAGTGATCATCTGGGAGCGCGGCCGACCCGCGCCTGCTCTCCAGGGTATCGACCTAGCCAGACAGTTATATCGGAAATTTCGTGGCTAATCGGTGCTCCACGAACGTGCGTACTTCGGGATCGGCTCGAGGGCATGTATCGCTACGCGGCGGCCAAGTAACGCCACTGCGTACCCGGTTGGCAGTGGATCATCCAGACTGAGATCCGGAGCGACGACCCGGTCTGCCGACACTGATTCCCACCACTCGCGGGGCCCACACGCCCATTCTGGATACGTTCGTTGATACCAGTATAGACAGTTTGGGAGGTCCTCGAGGACGTTCACCCACGTGACGGAGCCATCAGTAGCGGTCGGGGTCACGGGCGTCTCCTGGACCTCTAGCGCTTCACCCTCCACGAGGTCGGCGTACGCAATCCAGGGAATGCTCACCCCACAGGCGGGCGTAATCCCGACCCACGACCACGACCGGGGATTGATTTCGATCAGCGAAAAGGTCCCACTGGTCACGTCGCGTTTGAACTCGAACTCGGCGATGCCGGTGTACGAACGAGCGGCACAGATGTCGACCACGATCTGCTCGAGTTCACTTGGAACCGACTGGATCTGCCCTACTTTGCAGTCGCCGACGTCTGCCGGATAGCCACGGAGTTTCCGGCCGGAGAACAGGGCTTTGACCTCCCCGTCGTTCGCGTAAATGCCGACGGTGTACATCGAATCCGAGGCTCCAGCGACGTACTCCTGAAACACGAATTCACGACGCTCGTGGTTGTCGAGGAACTGCTCGACCGCAGCCCGATCCTCGAGCACCTGTAGTCGGACCTCGGACGCACCGGGTGGATCTGTTCCATTCTGTCGAAGCCTCCCGGTTACCGTTCCTTCGAGGGCCGATTTGACCAGTGATCCCCCGTTTTCACGGGCCTGCAGCGCATTTCCTGGCTTCGCGGCCAGTGGATAGGCCGAGTCCGGTGCCTCGAGAACGGTATCACTGCTCCAGGTTCGAGGAGACGCATAGCCACGGTCGGAGGCCCACTCGCCGAACGCCTGTTTGTCCAGAAAGAGCTCGACCGTCTCCTGGTCCGCAACACACAGGCGACAGGCCTCCTCGAGACGTCCACGATTGGCCGCCAGCGCGCTTGCCCACAGATCGCTCGTTGGAATAACGACCGGCCGATGATCGAGGGCTGTGGCGATCTCGAGGAGCCCTTCGACGAAGCCGTCCTCGTCGTGTTTCGGGGAGGGACAGCGCCGATACTGTCCGTAGCGGCTGACGGTTCCGACGTTCGGAAAGCTGTCGACAGCGTACACGTCGACGTCACGTCGCCCGAGTTCCTGGATGATGGTCAAGCCGTTAAAGTAGCAGTTGCCGACGATCGCGGTCATCGTTGGCGAAATTCACGAGGTCGAACACTGCGGCCACGTTGACGTCGCCATCGTTCAGGAGTGGTCCCCCGGTATCGACGGGTGAAGCGGTCCATCGCCCGAATCTCCTTCCGTTGATCATAAAAGTAATTACTCCCCTCAGAACGCCTGTCGCACCGTTTCACTCCGAAGTGACGCATAACTTCACAAAACGAGCCAAAGTGTGATTCGAGACGCCTCCGTAGTACAGCCATGATTCCACCGGTTGCGAACCGGTTCGTCGCTGGTGAGTCGGGCCAGGATGCGCTCGAACACGTCGATGCACTCAACGACCGGTCGATCGCTGGCACGATCAATCGACTCGGGACGAACCACGACGGGATGGAAACGGTCGATACCGTGACCGCAGCCTACCAGTCTATACTGGTCGCAACCGACGATCGAGACCTCGAGGCTAGCGTTTCGGTCAAACCGTCACAACTCGGGCTCGCGATCGACCGACGAACGTTCGAAACGAGGCTCGAGGCAATCGTCGACACGGCGACGGATTGTGATGGGTTCGTCTGGCTCGACATGGAGGCACACGATTCGACGGATGTTACGATCGAGGCGTTCGAAACGCTCGCCCCGGCCTATCCAGCGCGGATCGGCCTGTGTTTACAGGCAAACCTCAGACGAACGCGGGCAGATCTGGCGCGAGTCGCCGACCTCCCCGGCGCGATCCGCCTCGTTAAGGGTGGCGCCTACGCCGAACCCGAAGCCGTCGCCTACATGGATCGCTCGAAGATGGACGAGCGATACCGGTCGCTCATCGAACGGGCGTTCGACACCGTCTCAGGGGAAATCGCCATCGCAACTCACGACGAGACGATCATCGACCACGCTCGAGCGCTCGAGGACGAGCACGATCGATCCTTCGAGGTGCAAATGCTGATGGGTGTACGAACGAACTTCCTCTCGAGGCTCGCCGCAGAACGTTCGGTCGCCCAATACGTGCCCTACGGGCAGACGTGGAAGAAGTGGGCACTCAACCGGGTACGAGAGAATCCACGGAGCCTCGAGGTCCTCCTCCCAAACAGTGTGCACGCTCTCCGTGCTCGCAGCTAACTGGTGATTACGGATGAAACAGTCACGACCCATCGTACCCCTGGGGGTGGCGTTCTGGCTGTGAAGGGGAAGCACCCACAACTTCGAGATGGGATTCGATGACACCACAGACGCCCGTGATTCAGACTGCCGACGGCGAACCGTTTCCGTACCACGAGCACAGCGTCGCGGAGAGATACGAGGACCTTGCAAAACGACGGTATCTCTTCCCACGGGAACGGCGCATACTCGAGGAGTGGTTCGAACCAGGTGGGCGCGTGCTCGATCTCGGCTGTGGCTGTGGTCGGACCACGCGAGTGCTGGCCGATCGCGGCTTCGACGTGACGGGAGTCGACGTGAGCGAAGCGATGGTCGATCGCGGGGCCGACCTCTTTCCTGACCTCGACATCCGACAGGGTGATGCCACCGAGCTCGAGTTCGCAGAGGGGGAGTTCGACTACGTGTTGTTTTCCTACGTCGGTCTCGATTCGATCCGTCCCGAACGCGCGCGCCAGGAAGCACTCACCGAGATCCACCGTGTCCTCGCCTACGGTGGCCTCTTTGCCTTCAGCAGTCACAATCGCTGGTACACACTGCCCGCGTGTGTGTTCGATCGGGGCTATCTCCGGAATTTCTTCCTCGAGAACGGAAACTGGGACAGAATCGGAGCGCGATACAAAGCTGACGGCGACGAATTCGGCGTCCACTGGTACGTTGGCGATCCACTCCAGCAACGACGACAACTCAGACGGCATGGCTTTTCAGCGGTCGAACTGGTCGGGAAACGACGCTCACCTGCACGATATTTTGAGCGCCAGCCGTACTACGTCGCGCGAAAATCCCATCGCCCTAACCCGGAATTACTCTGATGGAGGGACACACAGCCGGCCATTGCCCTGGCTGTAACTGGTGTTCGGGCAGATTTACAAAGCCACGTCCACGGGTAGTGCAATCGAATCCACCCGACACGAGCGCTGCGGTCTCGAGTCGACGAGGAGCGATCTTACCCATTGAGTTCACGTCACTGATCACGCATGGAATCCGTTACCACCCGACTCTTCCGACGAATGCCAGAGGGAACGAAGCCGTTGCTGAGCCAGGGCTATCATATCTTGCACCCAACGGCCTCCTGGCGAAAGTATCGACGGCGCGAACACACTCGAGAACACGTCGCAGAGACGTTCTTTGAGGACTGGGAGACGTTCAAAGGCTACGAACGAGAGTTCTTCGAGGAGTCGGGAATCGTCGAGATCGTCATGGACGCACTCGAGGAGGTGCCTGACAACAAGGTCGTCTTCGACACCCATCGCGGTGTCTGTGCGCGTGTTTATTCGTTGATCAGAACACAGCAACCCGATACCGTCCTCGCGACGGGTGTCTATAGTGGCGTCGCTACTGCCTCGATGTTGCTTGCGCTGGCCGCCAACGACCATGGCCGACTGTACTCCGTCGACAACGCTATCGAGCTGCCTCAGGAGGACACGGCCGATCACGAATCGCTCGCGTACCTCGAGCGAGGGCGGCCATCGTGTTCTGAGGGGCGCAGTCACGCCCTCCCCGCCGACAAGGACGCCGGTTGGATCGTCCCCGACGAACTACGGGACCGCTGGTCCGTCCACCGTGGCCATTGCCACGAGGTGCTTCCTGACCTGTGTCAGACTCTCGAGGACGTCGGCCTCTTCTATCAGGACGGCGGCCACTCGGCCTCCCGGATGCTCTTCGAGTTCGAACTCGCCTGGGACACACTCGCACCCGGTGGCCTCCTGATCTCACCACATATCGATCGCAACGACGCGTTCGATCTTTTTATCGACGAACGGGCCTGCCAACACGGCTTACTCGAGTACGATTACCTGGCCTACAGCGAGTACGACCGGCCCTGTAGCTGTGGCTACGTGGTCAAGCCCCACTGATGGCGGGCTCGAGTCGGCGTCGAACGCTCAGCCGTCGGTCAGTGTTGGCCGTCCCACTCGTCGTCGGTCTCGGGAGCTGTATTGGTCGCGAAGACGATCATCCGGATCCCGATCCACCGGCAGGCCCGGAAACGCCGGATCCGGCGCCCGAGACGGAAACCGACCAGCCCGAGCCACCGGTGGTCGACCGTCTCGACCTCAATCGGTGGGAAACGGTTGACCTCGTGGAAGCTGGCGCTGACCCGACCGGAGAAACGGCGATCAGCGAGGTCGTCGAATCCGCGGCTGACGATGATCGATTGTTGCTCCTTCCGGAAGGCACCTACACGATGGATCGCGGTGTCGTCCTCAATTCGCTCCGCAATGTGGGCCTCTCAGGAAACGGGGCTCGAATAGTTCCCACAGCCGAGTATGCCGACGACGTCCTGTTCACCCTGGGGGCGAGTGGGAGCGTCGCGTGTGAAAACGTCTTCGTTGGCGGCCTCGAGTTCGATTTCACCGAAGATGGTGTCGGCTCTGCCCCCCTTCACTCCTACTGTGACGGGTTCGCAGTCATCGAAGACGTCAGCGTCACTGGACACGTCGACGGGACGACTGCCGGGCGAAACCTCGAACTTCGCCTCAGTGAAAACAGCGACGGTGTCGGACGGGCGCGAATCGACTGGGTTCGGTTCCCTGACGGCGGCCCGAGTGCCGGGATGTGGCTCCACGGCGACACTGATCGGTGTCTTATCCACGCGACGGATTCAGTCGTCTCCAATTTCGAGGATAACGGCTTCTATGCGAATACCGGCGACGGGACACAGATCATCGAGCGCTGTTATGCCCAGAACAACAGCATTTCCAACTTCAGGCTCGGCGGCGTCATCCGGGATTCCCAGGTCGTGATCGACGACGACTTTACCCACGAACCCTCCCGACCTCGAGGTATCTGGATTCGGTCCCCATCGACACGCGTGGAACACTGTACCGTCACGAACAGTGGCCCTCCTGAGGTCGCCGTCGAAGTGAGGGAAGGACCGTGTCTCATCGACGGCGTCACCATCACCTACCACGATGGCGACCAGAGCAGTGGCGTTCGCGTCCACGATCTCGGGGGTGAAGACGTCACCGTCAAACAGTCACTCATAGACGCAGGCACCATCGAAAGCAGCCCCCTGATCGACATCAGAAACGACGGGACCACCCTCGAGGATGTCACGCTCCGTGGTCGAGCGGTCGACGCTCGAGCCATCCGCGTCACCGATGCCAGCGAGACCCGCTTCGAGGGACTCGATATAGACCTCAGAGGGCCTGACAGCCGTGCACTCTGGTTCAGCGAGGAATCGGCTGCCGGGGCCCTGGTCCGGGACTCGAGGCTCCAGATAGAAGGGGAAGACCACGACCTTCGAAGTGATATGCCGGACGTCGCCGTCGAAAGCACCGACGGCGAAATGTGGTTCGACACCTCGAGAAACGGGATTCGGGGAACCATCAACGACATCGGTACGAACGATGGTGACCCGGCCGAAACGGGTGAGTGGCACGAAAACGGACGAATCGGCGTCGTCGTTGAAGACGAAACGAACGGCGAAACACACCTCTACACTGCCAATGGCTGGACTGCACTCGAGTGAGTTGCTGGCGGTGACCGGTTTCTCGCTGACTGGTCTGTCAGCGGGGTGGCCCTCGCAGACAGTGAGAGCAGAGTCTGGCTGGTCTCGAGCGTCCGGCCTGCGGTATCATCCAACGATGGCGTTCGCACATCCCAGTCGTGGTGGTCAGTTGTGAGTGGTGACGGGCCAGGAGAGCGGAAAAGACAGACTGGGACGTCAGGGGAAGGTTCCAGCGGGACAGACCTCTTTACCGGCGAGTTTTCCTCACGAATCTCCTCGGAGTTCGGGGCTCGGCTGATCCACATCGTCACTTCCGGGGTCCTCCTGTTAGTCTTGACTCGCGTCCTTGGCCCGAATCTGTACGGCCTGCTCGCACTGTCGATCGCCGTGTTCACCTTTTCTCGGTTTCTGAGTGAGTCCGGCCTCCACTGGTCTGCAGCGAGATACATCGCGGAGTACAAAGACGACGATCCAGCGAGGGCCGCCACGGTCGTCGTCGTCACCAGACGGATCGTTTTCCTCACCAGTGGCCTCGTCGCAATTGGACTCGTTGTCGCTGCCGGTCCACTCTCTCGAGTGCTCGAACAGCCCGGTATCTACCCGCTGCTCATCGCCGGCTCCGGCGTCGTCTTTTTCTACTCGATTCACCGATTCAATCGCCACATTATCCAGGGGTACGAAGCGATCGAGACGAGTGCGACCTTACACATGCTCGAGGGGGTCATTACCGTCGGTATCGTCGCCGGTGCCGTGTTGTACCGGCCGACGGCGCTGGTCGCCGTCCTCGGGTACGTCGCCGCCTACGGTATCGTTGCGGTGATCGGGACGGTTTCGGTCAATCGAGTCGGTGCCATCCGGGAGCACGACCTGATCGACCGACGGGCGATCCGGTGGCGGGTGCTCCGGTACAACGTCCCGCTCAGTGCAACCCGGCTCTCGAACGTCACCGATAAACAGGTCGACATCATCCTGGTCGGTTACTTTCTCGCCCCTGCAGCGGTCGCATACTACGCCCTCAGCAAACAGATCGCAGATTTCGTCAGAGTGCCGGCGGCATCGCTTGGATTTGCCCTCTCTCCGACGTATGGTTCGCAAAAATCACAGGGGAACGTCGAAAGCGCGACCACGGTCTTCGAAGAGAGCCTCAGACAAACGCTGATACTGTATATCCCCGCGTGTGCCGGGATCGTACTCGTTGCCGAAACCGCGATCCCCGCCGTGTTCGGGGACACGTACGCCGGTGCAATCGTCCTCGTACAGATTTTCGCCGCGTTCATCTTCTTCGATGCACTCGTCAAAATCACCGTCCCAGGGCTCGATTATCTCGGCCGGGCTCGAGCACGGGCAATCGCCAATGCTGGCACGGCGTCGGCCAACGTGGTGTTGAACATCATCCTCATTCCAACGGTCGGTGTCGTCGGTGCTGCCGTTGCGACCGTCCTGACGACCGGAATCTACGCTGCGGTAGCGGTTTATATCATGTACACGGAACTGGCGTTCAGCATCCGTCGCGTCACCGAATGCATGGTCAAAGTGTCCGCAATAACTGTCGTGATGGGACTCGCTGTCTTCGTTTCACTTGGCCCGCTCAGTGGGTTGCTCGCGTTGCTCGTGTCTATCACAATCGGCGTGGCCGTCTGGATTGGCGCGTGCCAGTTATTCGACCTGATCGACTTCCGGTCGCTGTACGGTCACTTCCTGGGCTAACTCACCCGAAGAGTCGTTGGTACCCAGAAACGGCTGTGCGAATCAACGGTGACCCGGTAGAGAAGGCGTAGTACGTCTCGAGGGTCGGGTTGAACTTCGATTTGTACCGACAGAGCCGCTGTTGATTGGCGCCGGAGAGATCGTAGCCCGAAAGTCCTCGTTCGTGGGCATCCTGGATGAGCCGCCAGTGAAGCACGTCATTGACGGGATAATCGATTGCTGGGGTCCCCCCGCCTTCCTGGAAATAGACCGTTTCGTCGTCACTGAGGGCGAAAATCCCGCCGACGAAATCCCCATCCTGCACGCAGACGTACGGCTTGACCCACTCGTCGGGGAGTTCAAGTGCAAACTCGAGCAACATATCCAGTGGGACGACGTACGATTTACCCTGCTCGTCGTACCGTTCGACCATCTGGTCGTGGATGTATCGGATGCCATCTTCGCCGGCGATTTGAATCTCGAACGACTGATCAGTCGGCTCGAGGTAGCGCCGAAGCGATTTCGAAAACGACGATTTGATCGTCTCGAGATCACGCTCGAGGTCCAATACGTACGTGTATCGAGGGGTGGAATCGAACCCCTCCCAGAGAAACGGACGGGAGTCCCTCGAACCCGGTGTCGTTCTGATGTGGACGTATGCCGGGTCGAGTGTGTGCTCGATCCAGGCCAGACACCCCGTGATGAACCGCCGTCGACGACGTTCGACTTTTCGCTGTTTGAGCTGTCCTTGCTCGAGGAGGACGGGTCCCTGATAGGCGATCCCGAGTCTAGGCGGCGGTGAGAACGCCATCGGAACCCCGTAGGTGTGGTGTTCGAACACTGGAAAGAGGCCGATTACCTGCTCACCTTTGTACCCAACGAGGCGGTGCAGCGTCGCGTCAGTGTGTCCCTCGAATATCCTGAGAACGGCGTCCCGATGAAAGATGGAACTCTGTGGCGCACGGTCGACATATCGATCCCACGTTTCCGACGTGCCGTCGAATGAAGTGACCTCTATCCCCATTGGCGTAGCCCACACGAACCCGCGGCAGGGTAACAGTATGTCCCCGCTACAGCCACGAAACACAACACGTCGCTTACGTCGTCACGGGCGGTGCGAGAACCCGCTCGTAGTATTCTCGACAGGGACCAACCCACGCCCCCATGGACTGAGCGCGTTCGATGAGCCGTTTATAAATAGTTCGATACCCTGGAAACTCACTTTCGTTGATATAGCGAGGATGCCAGCAAACGGTCATCACGGCGTCGTTCGCAGCCGCCTCCTCGAGTACTGCTTCACAGCGTTCCCACGCCGCCTCCACCGATGGCGATGAGTGCATCAACGCCGTCTCCATTTTCGTCAACGGAAAGACGACGAAGTCATCGCCGAACGGTCGAACCACATCGTACTGGCCACCAAACCCGTAGTCGACGCTCGAGCCGAGACTGGCGTCGTATTGTAATCCAATGTCGCGGTGGTACTCCCAGGTCCGTGGCCGCTCGAGATTGAGGTAGTGTTGGCGGCCGCCAATAACGGGTTTACCGAGGATATCCTCGAGAACCTGCTTTTCGTATCGTAGCCGCTCGAGATCAGTGGGGGAATCGTACGATCCGTGAAGGCCGACTTCCCACCCCCCATCGTCGAGCGCCTGAATAACGTCAACGATGGCCTCGTCGGTGATGTCGTACCGGCCGGCATAGAGCTTCCAGTTGTCCGGACGCACCCATGCTCTGGGGGATTTGTCTCGAAAGAGTCGTTTCTCGTTCAAGAAGTACCACGAGGAGCGAACGCCAAGGCGGTCCTCGAGGGCCATGAGTTCCTCGAACTGCCAGTACGGTTCCTCGTCGTCGAAGAATCCGAGCAACTGACGAGGATCGCGGTCTGTCAGCGCATAATAGAGGTACTGGTAGGTCTTGTACGGTCGATCCACATCGTGGGTGAGACAGAGGGCGAATTCGTACTCGTCCATTCTCCGTCCTTACACTGCCTGGGGTCATAATGGTCACACGCCATTGCTCTCCACGCTACTCGAAAGACAGGGACCAGCCACCGCGCTCGAATGGTGGTCTCAAATTGTTTCACGGGGACAGATCATCACTGGACCCAGTGTTCAGGCTCGCTCATAAATCGTGACTGCACCGGAATCGTACGTTTTGCTTCCGCGTTGCAGGTCAGTGTCAACAACATCTTCGAACGGGACGTACTGGGAGAACTGGAGCGGCCGCTGTGCGGCCTCCTGCTCACGGATGAGTACCGTCCCGTGTCCCTCGAAGAGCGGATCTTCGTCGACGACGACCCGTTCGCATGGGGTGGCCTCGAGTTCCGTGAGATATCGACAGGACGGCCGATCCGCTGCGACGAGTTCGGGATCGGTCGCTGCAACTTGTTCGAACGAGGTCTGTTCCTGGTCTGTAATATAAAACGTATAAAACGGACGTTCGACCAGTGGGTTATCGGAGGCGACGAAGTCGTTCGACACGGCAGTGACGGACAGACACGAAACCAGAACGAGGACGATCAGGAGCATCCGGACGCCGCCACGCCGACAGAGTTCGTAGAGACCATAGGCACCGGTGAGGGCGACGAACATGTAGCTGTAATGAGCGAATCGACCGACGTTCACGCCGACGAGTTCGTCAAACAACAATGTGGGCCCCGGAAAAACGATCGGGATAATACCCACGGTAAAGAGGACGAAGACAGCATACGGAGGCCACGTCGACCCCCTGTCACGGTACCAGAATAGAAACCCGAGCAATAAAAAGAAGACCAGAAACGAGTAGGGCACGTAGTTCGCAACTTCGACCAAGGGATCGAGTTCGACGCCAGCAGGGCCCCCTTCGGGAGCACCACCTGCGAAAACGACCGCGACCGTCCCAACGAGGCGGTTGACCAGGAAGTCCGCGCGGAAAAACCAGTAAATGATCGTCACGCCGACGGCGACGAGCACGGTGTATCCGTCAATCACTGGTGGACGGTTCGAGACAACACGCTCGAGGATGGCCAACCCACCGATGAGGACGAGGACGAACGGAATCGATACTGGATGATAGACCACGATACCGATAATGAAGCTCACGGTGAGCGCCCGAACCGCACTCGACGGTGGAAGCGTGAGGGTTCCGAGGACCAACACAAACAGGATCGAGGTGATACTCCGTGGGATAGAGTACATGCCATAGAACAGGTAGAGCGGAAAGCAGATCGTGACGAATGCTGCGAACAGGGCGTAGGTACGATTTGGGATGAATCGATACGCGAGGGCGTACACTGCCATGATCCCCACCGCGAATACCAGACCACTGAGAACGTACATCGTCGTCGGCACCTCGAGCCAGCCCCCAGTCATTAGTGAGACTTCAGCGACGTAGACGTGCCAGAGCGGGAACGGCTCGTAGGTCGGGGAAACCCCGGCCCCAGACCCCGTTTCCACGACTGCTGATGCCGAGGCGATGTGGCTGGTGAGATCAGTCCGCCCGACGAAGAGATTGTAATTCAACGTGACGCTGAAGACCACGAGCGCGTAGGCGAGCATGAGCTGGTAACCAATGGCAACGACTCGCCATTTTCCGCGACTATCGGAAAAAATGATCTGGACGAAAATCAGGGTATAGATCAGGCCAACACCGAGATAGAACAGTGTCGGACGGACCTCAGTCACCGCGACGAGGATGACCAATGCTGAAACGAGCACGTGAACGACAGTAATCGGGAAACGCCAATCGAGTGCGTTGAATCGGCCACTATGGTACCAGCCAAATCCCGGGTCCTCGAGAGACCAGGCAATGGCTGTCGCCACCAGCATGGGGACGGCGAGATACAACGCCAGCACTGCGAGATGTGGTTGACCGACGGCTATGGGAGCAACCAGCCCAACGAGAGCGGCGAGTGGAATCCCAACGAGTGCAACCCGGTACAGCGCAGCAGGCTCCAAGCGGACCGTCTCGATGGCCATTACGAGCAGTGGTCACCGGTGTTGGTCCCTGTAAGGGGTCTTACTCGAGCGGGCTGTGTGTCACTCCGCGACCACAGAGTGTCCATGTACGTCTACAAACGGACTCGGTACCCAAAAACCAGTAGCGCACAGTCACGAAATGCTGACTGTATGCGTACTCGAGGCGACGACAACAACTGTCGATCACCGCAGTGCGTTCCTCGAAAAAGGAACTGACTCACACCGACGAGAGGGGATGCGAGCGTAATTCAGACCCTACGCCTCGAATCCGTCCTCGAACACGAACGTCCCGTTACGCTGGACGACCTCGCCATCGACCTCGATCACGGAATCGTCGCTCATGTCGACGATCATGTCTACGTGGACGGCCGAATCATTGTGCTCGTTTTCCGCACCGACGGTGGCATCGTACGCTCGCCCGACAGCCATGTGGACCGTATCGCCCATCTTTTCGTCGAACAGCATGTTGTACGTGAACCGGTCGATATCACGGTTCATCCCGATGCCGAGTTCACCCAGTCGCCGCGCACCAGCATCGGCCTCGAGCACTTCGGTCAACAGTTCTTCGTTTTTCCCCGCCGAGTGGGAGACGACAGCGCCGTTTTCGAACTCGAGGTACGCGTCCGTAATTTCTCGACCCTGGTGGTACAGCGGCATATCGAACAGGACCTCGCCCTCGACGCTGTTGCGGACGGGTGCCGTGAACACCTCGCCTCCGGGGAGGTTGCGCTCGCCGTAATCGTTGAGCGTGTGGTTGCCGGCGATCGACATCGTGACGTCGGTGGTCTCCCCGCTTTTGATCCGAACCGTTTCTGCCGGGTCCAGAATATCGACGAGTTGTTGCTGGTGTTCGCGGACGGCTGCCCAGTCTTTGTTGACAGCATCCCAGACGAAGTTCTCGTAGCCTGCTCGAGACATTTCCGCGAGTTGGGCGTTGGCCGGTGCGGGAAACTGGGTGAGACACCAGCGTTTCGAGAGTCTTTCGTCCTGTATTGGACGGTATGCCGTACTGTACGCCGAGCTGATTTCCGGATCGACGTCACTGGTTTCAGTCGCGTTGTCACCCGCTCTGATCGCGATATAGACGTCCGTGTGTTCGATCAGCGCCAGTTCGTGTTCGGGCGTTTCGAACCCACCACCGGCGGCCTGGAGATAGGCTCTATGTTGGCGTTTCCCGGCACGTTTGCTCGTCGTGATCGGATTTGCGCCGACGTCGCCACAGACCTCGTGTAAGGCGACGACGAGGTCCTCAGCGACCGGGTGGCCATCGATGACGACGTTGTCCCCGGGTTGGAGGTCCACGGAGTGGGTTGCAATGACCTGTGCGTGCTCGCGGATTCGCGGATCCATGTGCGAATACTATCGACACCGTCGCAAACCAGTTTCGGATCGAAACCACGTGGGGGCGAACGGGCGTGTGCCAATACCGTTGGCTCGCGTCACACGGGTGACCGATTCACGCTGGCCGATTCCAACGCTATGGTCGCCGTGACCACTGGCTATTTGCCTTCCTGTCTCCAACCGCCACCCATGATCGACCTCCGTTCTGACACGGTAACGACACCAGATGGATCGATGCGTGACGCCGCGGCAACGGCTCCAGTCGGTGATGACGTCTACGAAGAGGACCCCACGGTAACCGACCTCGAGGAACGGGCCGCGGATCTGGTCGGCAAAGAGGCCGCCCTTTTCGTACCGACAGGAACGATGGGGAATCAGATCGCGATTCGAGAGCACACCTCCCGTGGAGAGGAAGTGATCGCCGACCGCGAGAGCCACGTCGTCAAGTGGGAACTCGGCGGGATGGCCCAACACGCCGGCGTCCAGGTTCGGATGGTCGACGGTGACCGTGGGCTACCGACGCCAGAACAGGTCCACGAGAGCTACGTCGAGGAGGACCTCCACAGACCGGGAACCGGCCTCCTCTGTCTCGAGAATACCCACAACGCTCGTGGCGGTCTCGCGATCACCCCGGAGCGGATGCGTGACACCGCAGACGCAGCCCGGGAACACGACGTTCCAGTCCACCTCGATGGGGCCAGAGTGTTCAATGCGGCCACCGCACTCGAGGTACCCGTAACGGACCTCACCGATCACGTCGACTCCGTCATGTTCTGTCTCTCGAAAGGACTCGGTGCCCCGGTCGGATCGATGCTTGCGGGTGACGCCGAGTTCATCGACCGTGCCCGGCGAACCCGCAAACTGTTCGGTGGTGGAATGCGCCAGGTGGGCGTCATCGCGGGCCCTGGACTCGAGGCCCTCGAGAACGTCGATGACCTAGGGCTCGATCACGCCAATGCACGGACACTCGCGGCTGGCCTCGACGAAATTAGTGGGCTCTCGGTTCCCGAACCGGAATCGAACATCGTCGTTGCGGATGTCGCCGCCACGGGACACGACGTCGAGACTGTGCTCGAGCGACTGGCCGATCACGAGGTCCTCGCCACGGCGTTTGGTCCGACCACCATCCGGCTGTGTACCCACCGTGACGTCGACAGTGACGACATCGAGCACGCACTCGAGGGGGCACGGGCTGCACTGGATTGCTGACGGGGCGATAGCCGACGCTCCCCGCTATCGCTGCATCCCATCGCGGAACTCGAGGACGGTCCGGCGAAGTAACAGGTAGACGAAGAAGATCAGCGACAGGAGAATCAGCACGATGGCAATGATGACCGGATCGTCCGGTAGTGGACCAAACATACACCCGGGTTATACGGGCGATGTCAAAACCGTTTCGCCGTTCATCGGCTGCTTTCTTTC
Source organism: Natrialbaceae archaeon (assembly GCA_003552325.1). GTDB lineage: Archaea > Halobacteriota > Halobacteria > Halobacteriales > Natrialbaceae > Natronosalvus. The sequence goes on from PUKM01000268.1 coordinate 20,398, forward strand.
GTACGTACTCGAGTGCGGTCTGTCGGTTTCTCAGCAAACGAGCCGTATGGTCCACGGCTGTTTCCGTGCAATAGGGTGCCAGAACTGGGTCCTGACTCGAGACCGTACTCCCTAGGTAAAACCGTCTTTTGAGCTTGGGGTGACTCTATTTATACGGGGTTTGTAGATGGAGATGTCCCCGGTCGCCGACGCCGATATGGCACCAGTCGGATCGGCTCGGGGCTTCCAAACCGAATCCGATCACCCCAAACCGATCGCTCACCCCAATGGTGCCTTCTGACATGCCCCTCCGAGACGGTCCTCCTCGACCGTCACCCCGCTGACGTCGGCCCTCCACCCGCTGACCCGTCAGTGCTATCCTGCGCTGTCCCTCGAGTGAAATCGAACGATGGGGTTCCCACAGCCCATCCCTTACTCCCTCGTGACCTCGAACGTCTCGAACACGGTTCCATCCGGTTCCCGGAGCTCGCCTCGGTACGCAGACCCCGATTCACCGTCGTACAGGACGCAAAACCCAGGTCGATTCCCGCGCGGCTGGACGTGACTCCCCGGATTGAGGAGGATGAGCTCACCCGTGTCGACGACCCGAGGACGGTGCGTATGACCGGAGACGACGATATCGGCATCTCGAGCCCGTCCGAACAATTCGAGCGCGGTGTCACCGCCATTCCGGCGGTGAGTCACAGCGATTCGGAGGCCGTCGTGTTCGACCGTTCGAGCCGTTGGTAACTGCTGAGAAACGGGGTAGTCGTCGGCGTTTCCGTGAACCGGATAAAACACGTCACAGTACGCCTGGAACGCCTCGAGTGCGGCCGTGCTGGTGAAGTCACCGGCGTGTATCACGGCATCTGCACGCTTGGCCACCTCGGAGGCGTCGCCCGTGAGTTCGTGGCCGGTGTGGCTGTGGGTGTCGGAGAATATCGCGATCATTGCTCGTGATTGCACGCCCATCCGTACGGCTGTTACGGATCCAGTGTCGGTTATCGTTAGTCGGTAAAGTGGTCGAGGGTGGTATACAACCGATCCCGGACCTCGGTGACGAGTGGGCCATCGATATCAAGCCCCAGCACATCGACGGCGGCGACACCGACGCGATCTCGCACCTCCGCCGGGCAGTAGACGCCAAGCCGCCAGTGGGAGTACTGGGCGGCCCGTAGCGCATCGACCAACGGTGATTGACGACCGAGTTGGCGAACCTCTCCATTGACCAGCACCCTGGTGGTCGACTCTTTCATCGATGGTCGGGACGGGACATCGAGGATGACCCCAGCGTGGTCGACGCCTGCACAGTCGGCGATTTCGCGCTCGAAGTTTCGAATTGCGTCGTGTTCGGCCTCGATGATCCCCCCCGTCACGTCGTCGATTTCTGCCCACACGGCTCGCTTGTACAGCTTTCGGTGATCGAACCGTCGAGAGAACATGGCGGTTTCCTCACTCGAGCGGAGGGCGACGATCAGGTCGTGGTCGTCCATTCGCTGCAGCGTCTCGGCGTCCGTCTCCCCGGCCTCGAGCAGTTGTTCCGTGGCTCGCCGCAACATCGCTTTACTAATGCGGGCGACACTGTGGCTGTAGACGGTCGGGTTCATCAGCGCGCGAGCGACCAACAAGCTCTCCGCAGTCTGAACGTTACCGGCGCCGAGCACTAACTCGCCGTCGACGAATCGGAGTTCCCGCACCAGTCGTCCGTGATCGATCGTGCCGTAGGGAACACCAGTATGGTGGGCATCCCGTACGAGGTAGTCCATTCTGTCGACATCGAGTTCGCCCGAAACGATCTGGCCAAATCGACCCTCACCCGCGACGAGGTCGGCGACGCTCCCCGGATCGAGGTCGTGGTCGCGGAGGACGGCTCCCACAGCACCTTTATCGAGCAAGGCATGTACATCGTCGTGATAGCGACCAGTTTCACGGTGGGTGAGGTCCTCGAGGTTGTGGCTGAACGGACCGTGGCCGACGTCGTGGAGGAGTGCCGCGGCTTCGATTCGGTTGGCCTCCTGGCCACCGATTCCGAGGTGCTCGAGGGCCTGTTTGGCGAGGTGATAGACGCCGAGACTGTGTTCGAATCGAGTGTGGTTCGCCGACGGATAGACGAGTGAGACGGTGCCGAGTTGAGCAATATGACGAAGCCGTTGCACTGGCGGCGTATCGAGCAAGTCGCGTGCCACACCCTCAATTTCGATGTGGTCGTGGACGCTGTCCTTTATCGTCTTCATGACAGAG
>PUKM01000113.1 GCA_003552325.1 Natrialbaceae archaeon
GATTGGTGTGGCGGTGTGAAGGGGATCTGAGTCAGTTATCATCGACGGTGATCCGGATTCGAATGCGAGCGTCCCGGTCACCTGAGGGATCGACCGAAACGCGATGCTCACCGTCAGCAACTGCATCAAAGGTTTCCCACGATTGCATCTGCCTTCCATCCAGATTGATTCTCGTACTGTCGACTTCGTTTCCGTCTGGCCCATAGAGCGTGATCTCTCCGCGTCCCGTCCCTTCGTTTCTGAGATGGGGACTAACGCGAATAATCGCCCCATCCCAGGCGTCGAAGCGGAAGCTCTTCGGAGAGCGATGAACCTCGCCCGTCGCAACCGCATCATCGTCCTCGAGGGCGCTATCGACCGTCTCACCGATCTCCGTGAGCGTCTCGGTGCAACCTGCCAGTAGTGTGAGTGTCCCCGCAACGCCACCGGCGAGATATCGTCGACGATTCATCTGTGTGTCCCCCCGGAGTGGCTGGCTCGTTGTGCCGAGGCAGTCGTGCGTCTTGTTCGCATGTTACCGTAGAACGATATTCTAATAAGCAATAATGTTTTCTGTACTGATACAGATTTCTAACTGTCATTTGAGGCTCTTTATTCCCCGTTTTTGACCGTTTCTGATTAGAGTTAACCTCGCAGAATGTGTACTATTTCCGACAGTATTTAATTATAGTAAATAATATGACTATACTCGAGTACAGCGAGTTTTTATTACTGGCTCGTGCGTTTTTGTGTCAATCAATATGACGGTTTCCACTGGTAGCAGAACGAAACGGGTGCGCAGACGGGGACTATGCTCGAGGATCCGATGGAAGGACACGGTTGCTCGAGGTGTGAAGGCTGAAAGAGGTGTGCGATGCCACGTAACGAGCGGGTCACTCCCGGGGGAACGCTAACATGGCAGGATCACGGCGTCTGTCCGTTGCAGGAACGCTCGTCTCCGTGGGTTTACTCATCGCGATTGCGCTGGTGATCAGTGGTGGGGCTGTTGGCGCCGACCAGGTCACTGTTTCGCCGGATGACTCCATACAGGATGCGATCAACGAATCAGAACCCGGTGACACGATCGTCGTAGAGGACGGAACATACGAAGAAGAACTGACGGTCGACGTAGAGGACGTGGAGGTCGTCGCGGCTGATGGGGATCGGCCAGTGCTCGATGGGGGTGACGCACGCAATCAGTCGCTCAATATCAGTGCAACCGGCGTCATCGTTGAAGGCTTCGATGTGCAAAACTATAATCAGACCGACCACGGCCCCAACCCGCCACCTGTTGTCAGTCTCGAGAGTGACGATGCCGAGTTGCGAAATGCAGTCATCACGGACAACGTGGAGGTAGAAACGGTCGTCGACGTGACCGGAGATGGAGCAACCGTGTCGGACGTCTCCGTCGATGGCCACGAGGCGGGGGTTGGCACCGACGCCCGTGCAATTCGGATCGCTGCCAAGGACGTGACGGTCTCGAACGCCACGGTCACGGACAACGACCAGGCCATCTTCGGCTCGGTTGCTGACGGGACGGTAATCGAGGACACCATCGTCGAGTCGAACCGAGATCGTGGGATACACCTCTCGAACATTGATGGCTTCGAAATCCGTGATAGCGTCGTCGTCGACAACGACGAGGAGGGAATCTACCAGACCACTGGTGTCTCCCGCCACGATGTCTCCGACGTGACGGTTCGGAACACATCAATCGTTGGTAACGGTGAGGGCGTCTGGCTCAGTGGCGGTGAGGACACTACGTTCAAGAACAATACGATCGCCGAGACGAGGGGAGGGATCTTCGTCCAGGATAACGCGACAATCGTGGACAACACGCTCGAGGATAACACCATGGCTGGTACTCGAACCGGTGGTATCAGGGTCTGGAGTAACTCCACGGTCGCGGACAACGAGGTGACCGACGTCAGAGGTACTGGGATCTTTGCCGGCGAGAACACCACCATTGGGGACAACGAGCTAGAACTGACCGACGGTGAGCAGACCGGTATCAGCATCACCGGCAACGGGAACGTCGTGACGGACAACGAGGTGTCGGTCGACGATTCCGGTATCGGGATGACGATCAGTAACGGTGCTGGCGCGACGGTGACAGACAACGTGTTCGACAACGGCATCGTGTTCACTGGATACGACGACCAGGCCGCTCTCGCCGATGAGCCCCACGAGATGGAGAACAACGTCGTCAACGGTGACGATCTGTACTACGCCGCAAACGAAACTGCTCCCGACATCGACATCGACGCCGCACAGGTTATTCTGGTCAACGTAACCGACGCAACCGTTTCGGACTTCGATTTCGAAGGTGTTGCCTCCGAAGTCCAGGTCGCCCACAGCGAAAACATCACTGTCACGAGTAACGACGTGACCGACGCCGATCCCGTTGCCGGCACCCTCCAGCCCTCGATCGGCCTGTGGGGAACGACAAACGCGACCGTCGCCGACAACACCATCGGCGGCGACGGCTCGTTCAATCAGCCGGATCCACTGCCGAACGACCGCTCGGGCGTGCACGTCGGTGCCAGTGAAACCGTCACCGTTGAATCCAATGAGATTTTCGGCGCGCTCGGCGGCGACGAACTTGGTGCTGGCACTACCGACGACCACGGTATCAACGTTGCCGAGTCTGATGCAGTTACCGTCGACAACAACGTCGTGGATGGATTCACCTCTGGGATCGATGTGGGAGCGAGCACCGGTGTAACGGTCCGCGGCTCGACGATCAGTGACGTTGGACCGGGCGTCGACGCCGGGGCCAGCGAAGACGTCGAGATCAATGACAACGCGATCGAAGACGTCGAGGAGGGAATCCGCTTCAACGATGTCGAAGGATCAGTTACAACCGAGAACACGATTCAGAACGCCGACCATGCCGGTATCGAGGGGAGAGACAGCCACGGCTTCGAGATCGACGGGAACGAGATCACGAACAATGGTTGGGGAATCGAGCTCCGAGACATCGACAACGACACGCGGTCGACGATCAGCTCGAACCTCGTCTCCGATAGCGACTCGAGTAGTGGCCTCTTCCTCGAGGCCCAGGGGAACATCTGGGACCTCGAGAACGTCTCCGTGACCGAGAACGTCTTCGAGGACAATGCCGGCACCGGCGTAGTCGTCGACGATCCAGTCGGTGACGATGTGGCGTTCTCACTCAACTCGATGTCGGGTAACAACGCCGGCATCCAGTACGACGAGGATCCTGTGCTGAACGCGACGGACAACTGGTGGGGTGACGAGTCGGGCCCGGGCGGTGACGTCGAAGATCCAGAAACCGGAGAAATCGCCGACGGCGACGGAGACGAAATCGTCTCATCGGCGGAGAATGTGACCTTCGATCCGTGGCTCGAGGTTGACCCTGGTGACGGTGTGGAGGCGGCGTTCACCTTCGATCCATCGGCGCCTGACGCGGACGAGGAGATCACGTTCAATGCCACCGGCTCCGCGTCGATGGGCGACATCGAAACGTATCGCTGGGACCTCACGGGTGATGGCGAAGTCGACAAAACGACGGGTGATCCAGAGACCACCTGGACGTACGACGAGGACGGGGCCTACGAGGTGACCCTCGAGGTTGAAGACGAGTTTGGGCTCACTGACGAGACGAGCGCGACCGTCTCAGTAGGAGGACTTGGCGACTGTACGCTCATCGACGAATCCGGCCACTACGAGCTCGCTGGTGACGTCGTCGGCCAATCGGTCTGCATGGAGATCACCGCCGACGACGTTGTCTTCGATGGGAACGGACACACGATCGAGGGAGCGGCAGATTCAGACGAGAATCAGCTCGGTATCTCCGTCGAGGGCGCCGACAACGTGACCGTCCGCGACGTGACCGTCTCCGACTGGGCGCTCGGCCTCGAGTACAGTGACGCCAACAACGGCACGGTCGAGGACGTCGTCACCGAACACTCGTTCAACGGTTTCGACCTCCGTAACGCACACGACAACGAGGTCACGAACCTGACGAGTCGCCACCACGACAACGAGGCGCTCGCACTGGGGCCGCTGTCGGGCGAATCGACCACCGGGAACACGTTCACCGACGTTACTGCGTACGACAACGAGCGAGATCCCGCGACCGCCTTCCAGGTCGGTGCAATCTACGTCGGTACAGCCGCCTCGGACAACGAATTCGTCGGTCTCACCAGCACGGATAGCATCGCTGGCGTGCGGACGGACGGGAGCGTTGGCTCGGACACGAACACGTTCACTGACGTTGTTGCCGAGGACAACGATCAGTACGGGCTGACGCTCGAGGCCGAGAGCGAGGACGTCTTCGAGAACGTCACCGTCTCGGGTAACGCGTGGCACGGAATCAAGTTGGACGATACGCGCGGGAACGAACTGACGAACGTGACTGCGACAAACAACGACGGGACAGCGATTTACCTGCGGGGTGGCTCGCTTTTCAACACGTTCGAGTCCGTGACCGTCACGGACAATCACGATGGCGCCATTGGGATGAGCGGTGCCGATAATAACGAGTTCGTCGATCTCGACTTCCGCGGTAACTCCGGGAGCACGATCGTTCTCTCCCAAAACGCTGACGCCAACCAGTTCGAGGACGTGACGGTCGCCGACGCCGGGCTGCACGGCATCGTTGTCTCCGAGAACGACGTGACCGACACCACCATCGAAGACGTAACCGTCGAGAACGTCTCCGAGGGACTCCAGATCCGTGGTGGGGAAACGACGGTGACGAACCTGACGGCGACCGATTCGGATACTGGCGTTCGACTCACCAGTGACGCGTTGGACACGCAGGTGACCGACGTCACCGCCGAGGACGTCGGCACTGGCGTCTTCCTTGCCGGCGAGGAGAATAATTCGATATCAGACGTCTCGGTCGATGATGGTGATACCGGCGTCGGAATCGGGAGCGGAGAGACGAACACGGTAACGAACGCGACAGTCGTGAACGCCGACGTCGGCGCCCAGTTCGACAGTTCAGCCGGGGGCCACCTGGAGCAGGCAGTACTCGAGGAGACGAGCGTCTCAGCAACCGGGACCGACGTTCAGCTGAACGCGACGTCAGAGCCGAACACCCCGCCGTCGGATGCCGATTCGATCGGGATGTACGTCGAGGCCACCCAGATCAGTGACGACGCGGAGCTACGGCCGCTGAAACTGCATTATGACGAAGGGGATCTCGGCGACGTCGATCCGGAGGCATTGGAGGTCTGGCGATACGATGGGGAGTGGGCCGATCCGGTGGCCGAACCCTACTACACGGAGCGAAACGCAAGCGGGCAGTACGCTTACGCGTTCGGAGCGACCGATTTCAACACCTCGACGTTCGGTGTCTTCGGCGACACCGACCCCGATCCGATTGAGCGCGGGATGCTCCAGGGAGACGTCACCGACGATGAGGGGCTCGAACTCGAGGGTGCCGAAATCCTCGCCGTTGGTCAAGATGTCGCCGAAGGGAACGTGACGACGAGTGACACGGATGGGGCCTACGAAACAGTCCTCCCAGAAGGGACCTACGATCTCACGATAACAGCGCCAGATCACGTCGAAAAGACGGTTCAAGAGGTGGAGGTAACAGCGGGAGAGGCGACAGACCTAGACATCGAGATGGAAGCAATTCCAGACCCAGGGACGCTGTCCGGAACGGTCACTGACGACGAAGGTGACGGAATCGAGTTCCTTCCGGTGAAAGCGAACGATCGAGAGACCGACGAGACGTACTCGACAACGACCAGCCCGGAGATCATAGGGGGGAGTAACAGCGGCGAGTACTCCCTCGAACTCCCACCTGGTTCCTACAACGTCACGTTCGACGGACACGCCCAGGGTTACGAGACCAAAACCGTCGAGGACGTCACGATCGACGAAGCAGAGACGACTAACCTGGACGTGACCCTCGAGGAACTCGAGTATCCCCCAGAGGGGACGATCGAACTCGAGGAGCCGATCGTTGAA
>PUKM01000195.1 GCA_003552325.1 Natrialbaceae archaeon
ATCACGTTCTGCCTGTGCCGACTCGACCTCCTCGAGCGCAGCTTCGAGGGTGGACAGATCGTCCGTCGTCGCTGTGTCTGTACGGAGGTCCGCGAGGCTGTCTTCTACTGTGGCCACCTCATCCCGCACGTTCGTGAGCTCGTTCTCGAGTGTCTCGAGTTGGTCACTGACGGCCTCGACGCGGTCATCCACGTTTCCAGAGGCGGCCTGGGCTTCCTCGACTCGATCCTCGAGGGACGCCCGAATCGAGTCGACGGTCTCCTCGAGTGCTGTGAGGTCCGCAGAGACCGTTCCAGTGGTGCTCTCGAGACGGTCGGTCTTCGCTTCAAGTGTCTCTACACCCGACTCGAGGTCGGCAGTCGTTTCCTCGATGGAACTGGTCTGCGCTTCGAGGCTGTCTGTTGTTGTCTCGAGTTCGTCGGTGGTCGCTTCGAGGTCGTCGGTGGTTGTCTCGAGCGAATCAGCTCGCGATTCGAGGGCATCCGTCTCCGAGGCAACCACCTCGAGTTCTCCGGACACCGATTCAATCGTCTCGACTGACTCACGCACCTCGGTCTCGAGGCCCGTGACGTCGGCTTGCACGGCCGTCACCCTCGAGTCGAGGGTCGCCCGGAGTGTCTCGAACGCCTGATCTGTATCGTCTGCCATCTCCTCGAGGTCCCCGCTGACAGCGCTCAGTGTCTGCTCGAGATCCTCGACGCCTGCATCGAGCGTCGTCGCTCGTCCTTCGAGCGCATCGACGCGTCCCACCGAAGCCGCGTCCTCGAGCGCCTGGTCGATCGTCGCCGTCTCCTCCTGGAGCATTGCAACGGTTTCCTCGAGTGTCTTTACTTGATCGCTGGTGGCGTCGACTGTCGACTGGACAGTGTCGACGTCTGTCGTGACGCCCTCGACGTCTGTCTCGAGCGTGTCTATCCGCGCGACCTCCTCGAGTGCGCCGTCGAGCGTGTCTGAAACAGCAACTAAATCCGCCGAGAGCGTGGAGATCGAGCCCCTGAGATCCTCGACAGTCGTGTCGACGTTCGCTGTAAACGAGTCGAGCTCGGCCCTGACAGTATCGACATCGTCGGAGACGATTTCGACGTCTCCACCGACACTCCCGAGGTGAGCCTCGAGCGTTTCGACGGACTCGTGGATAGTTCGCCGTTCGTCGGCGGCTGCATCCACGTCGTCGGAAACACCTGAGAGTGTCTCTTCGAGCCCGCCGACCTCGGTCACGACGGCGTCGATCTCGGTTTCGGCTGCCGTGAGGTCGTCCTGCAGTGCGTCGATGTGGGCGACGTTCCCTTCGACGCCCGACTCGAGCGTTTCAACGTCATCGAGCAGATTGGTGACGGCATCATCGACACGACCGAGTTCGTCGCTGATTCCCGCCAGGTCGTCTTTGAGCGTGTCTACTTCCGCGTCAGTCTCGGTTTCGACGGCCCGGATTTCGTCCTCGAGAGCTTCGATCGCCTCATCGAGTACCTCCACGGTTCCATCGACGGTTTCCAGCGTGCCAGCCACGTCGATGAGATCCGCAGCGAGTGCCTCGAGCTCCGCCTCGAGGTCGTCGACGGCCTCCTCTCGAGCGCCGAGACGGTCGAACAGCTGGGTGATTTCGTCGCCGCTATCGTCGGCTGTTTCGTCGAAGGACAGTTCCGTATCGGCAGCACTCTCCTCGAGGCTCGGGGCTCCCGAGGCACCTGTCGGTGACGTCACGACCGTTTGATCGTCCTCGCGTCCCCAGACGACTGCATCGAACTCGTCCACGTCGTCGTTGGCAGCGGCAAGGGCCCCCCTCACCGCGCAGTCCCTCGGCGCGTCTGCCAGCCGGACGCCTCGTATCGAAAACGGTAATTCCGCCGCGTCGAACCGGCCCCCCAGGAGGAACTCGATGCCCTCGACGGCTTCCGGTCCGCCAACAGCGACCGGCACGCTCAGCCCCTGCTGGACGTCGGCCGAGACGGCTTCTGCCTCGAGCGCTTCGACTAGCTCTGCGGCCAGCTCGTCGTGAGCCTGGGCCAGCGCGCGCTCAACCCCACCTGAGGCGGCGTTTGGGTCGAGCGTGAACGTCGAGAGGGTGCTATCGATATCGCTGGCATCCTTCCCAGTCTGGGTTGCAGCCTGCGAGACGACCCACTCGCGACCTTTTGCGAGAGTACACGATAACACGGGGACGCCATAGTACGAGAGGGCCACACTGGTCGACTGGCTGTCGATACAGACACCGAGTCCGGTATAATTGTCCTCCGCAAGTTGGTCATAGACGACGGCAAATCCCTTGCTCACCGCTGTCGTCTCGTCGGCATGGGCTTCGAGGGCCTCGCTGACGGTCGTCCGATGTGCCTGGGTTGGTTCGTCGACGTCGACGACGGTACCCGGGGTCGTGTAACAGATACGTTCTGCGTCGTCTTCGAGCAGTGCGCCGACCAGGCGTTCGAAAGCACTCTCTACGACCGGGTCGACGTCGAGCACGCCGTTCGTGAACAACGGCGACGGAGACGTATCAGCCGCTTGTGCAGCAGTTGCTGCCGTATCACCGACCAGATAGGTCGTCCCGTCGTATGTGACGGTGAGTTCGGCCGAATCAGGCTCCCCCTCGAGCGGGAAAAATACCGCTTTCTCACTGGCAACGGTGGACGACGCATCTCCGCTCACGGCTCGCACTGTCGCCGTCCCAATATCGAGACCGTAGTTCATAGCCGGGGGTATCGTGGAAGGCTCTTTGATTTTTGGCTCTAAATACCAAAACTGAAAATCGGGCCCTGGAGTGTGTTGCCAGGAGGCGTCGCTACGAACACGTTACTCTGCAGCGATCGATTCGACGATTTCGGTTGCCCGTGACCGGGCTTCACCCCGCTCGATGTCGACGGGGATCAACACACTCTGGACTTGCCAGTCGTCTGTTTCGCCATCTCGGCGCTCGGGATCGACTCGGCCGGTACGGACGACGCTGCCACTACACACAGCCTCGGCGACGTGTTCCGCCCACTCAGGTGTTCGAATATCGGTGAAACGATCCGGGTTGCGAAAGCGAACGTGGTAGTATTCCTCTCCTGTTTCGACCGCCCGAATATCTGGGTCAGTGGACATGCCCATTACTCCAACTCCGACCCGCAAAACGATGGGCCACGCAGATGACGGCTCGAGTGAAGACACCGGCGCACTGCTCGAGGAAGGGCGCTCTACAGTGCTTCGAGCCCGTGTTCTGCGCGCAAGATCTCGATATACTCACGGAACCCCTTTTCGAGGTCGTAGCCTGGTTCATACAGCAGGTCGTCCTTGGCAGCGGTCATGTCAAGTGTTTGCGTCCAGGGAAGGTCGCCGTCATCCGATACCTCGAGTTGGGCATCCGGAAGGATGGCTTCGACGGTTTCGGCGGCTTCGCGGATGCTCGCGACGGTTCCCCGAACGTTGTAAATCCGGCGGGAGAGTCGCGCGTCCGGGGCAAAGGTGGCCTTGCGGAACGCCTGTGCGATGTCTTTGACGTACTGCCAGTCGATGAGCTGATCGCCGTACTCAACGGCAAACGGTTCCCCGAGTGCCGGCTTCTCGATAATGTTGGCGAGAAAGGCTGAACCGCCAGTTTCTCGATAGGGACCATAGGCAACCGTCGGCCGAAGGCCGACGTGAGAGACGCCGTGGTCCTCGTAATAGACGCGCGCCTGATGCTCGTTGTAGGCCTTTGTCGCCCCGTAAAGGGTATCGGGATAGATGAGGTCATCCTCGGTCACCCACCCATCGTCATCGGTGTAGTTCGTCGGTGGGGCGTACACCGCCGCTGAGGATGCCCAGGCCACACGATCGACCTGGTCTTCGAGAATTCGGGCTGCCTCGAGGACGTTGTTCGTCCCCTCGATATTGACCTGGAGCGCCGACCGCGGGTGTTCTCGAGCGGTCGTCGTCAACAATGCCGCGAGGTGAACGACATGTGTCGCTCCCGTCTCACGGATCGCCCCGATCACGTCGGTGGCCTCGGAAACGTCACCACGACGAACTTCGACGGCGTCAGCGACCCCGAGTTTCTCGAGGATCCGTGTGTTCGTCGAGCGGTCAAACGCGACGACATCGTGGCCGGCCTCGAGGAGGTCGTCGACGACGTACGAGCCAATAAATCCCGTACCACCTGTCACCAGAACGGTTGTATCCGACATTATCACGAACGACCATCCAGGACCCTAAAAACGTTCGGTGATCGCCGACCGGCTCAGGGGGCGCTCAGGACCTCGCCAATCCTGACCTCGTCGCCGACACGCAGTGACGCTCCCCAATCCCGCTCGAGGATGTCAGTGTTCACCATCAGCCTAAAATAGTGATCGAACCATTCTCTCGAGGCCCACGCGGGGAGCGTCCGTTCGCGGTTTTCGACGAACGTCTCCTGAAACCCTGGCGTCGGTTCACCCGTATCGGGGTGACGTGTGGGTACGACACAGCGTTGACACGGATTGGAACCACGAAAGGACACGTCACCGATTTCGAACGCCTGCACGGTCCCCGGTTCGTCGTACAACCGATCCTCCCAGAACGCCGTTTCGGCCTCGAGGACGAGATTCGGGCGCAGCCGGCGAAACATCCCTGTCGCATCGATTCCATCGAACCAGCCGGCGACTGCCTCGAGTGTCTCCCAGGCGATAACGGTCGGTCCGGACACCGTGGTATCGTCTGGGTAGCCACCTTCGTCATCGCGAACGAGTCGCACCCGATACTCGAAGAACGCGGACAACCAGGCCTCGAGGGCATCCCGGTCGACGTCGAGGTGATACGTTCGCGTCGTCTCACCATCTCGTTCGCCAATCGTCACGGTCGAGCGCTCGAGGTCGTAGGTCGTCTCGAGGCGGTGGACCCGCTCATCTCGTTTGCCGTTGACGTACTCCCCCGCTTCGTCAACGATGGCATATCGCCGATCCCACTGGAGGGCCCCGTTTTCGATCACCGTCGTGCGCTCGAGCGTGGTTGGCTCGAGGGATTTGATCGGATAGACGGCGATCTCGTCGAGTCGTGCCATCGTGCAAGACGATGGGGTCACGGTAGATAGCTGTATGGTATGACCGGATTCCTGTCTCTCGACGAGTGGTGGGAACCTCCGCTACAAATCAACGGTCGCTCACCTCCTGTCGTCCGCCGGATTCCTCCCTGTAGACGGCGTCTCACTCGCCTTCGAACGCTCGCCAAACTCCGGGCGGTCGGTCGCCCGGCGGAGAATGCCGAAGAATGTGTTGACTTCGCGCTCGGTGAGATCGGCCCGACCGAAGACACGACGGATCATCCGCATGGTTTTCTCCTGTTTCTCCTCGGGGTGGTTGATCTCGGTGAGTAACGCGTGCCACTGTTCGTACAGCTGCTCGAGCAGGGGCTCGGGTGCACGGACTCGCTCGATGTCTGGCAGCTGGGTTGTGTCGGGTGAGAGGGTGAGTGTTCGCAGTTCGTACAACGTGACCGTAGCGGCTTGGCCGAGATTCAACACGGGATACTCGCCACTGGCTGGAATCGCACAGATCTCGTCGATTCGGGTGAGTTCGGCGTTCGTCAGCCCGATACGCTCGCGGCCGAAGACGATGGCAGTGTCGGCGTCCACCCGTGGCAGCCTCGTGGCTAACTCACGCGGGGTCGAAAACGGGAACCTGACGTGGTTCCGATCGTCTTCGTTCGTCGTCGCCGTACAGCCGATCGTGTGATAGGTGGTGACGAGCTCGTCGAACGAAATCTCTCGAGCGTTCGGGAGGATGTCGGTTCTGGCCTGGCCAGCATACCCATAGGCCTCGCCGTCGGGGTCGAGGGTGGGCGGATCGATCAGTAAGAGCTCCTCGAATCCGAAGTTCTTCATCGCTCGAGCGATGGTCCCGACGTTCCCGGGGGTCTGTGCGTCGACGACGGCGAC
>PUKM01000129.1 GCA_003552325.1 Natrialbaceae archaeon
CTCGCTCGAGAACGGGTATGACCCCTGAGCCAGTACCAGTACGAACGACGCCACGGTGGACACGCGAGCACGCCGAAACACTCGCCCGCGAACCGTCGACGACCGCACCGATCGTCTACCCACCTGACGAACCGATGGCTGAAGACCTCCACATATGGGATACCTGGCTCCTCCGGAATCGGGACGGCTCGATCGCGGTAATCGATGGTTACCGGGTTCTCTTTTCCCTTACCGCCCCTGCCGAGTTGCTACCGGGCAAACGCCACGACGTCGCCACGATCCGCTACTTCTACTCTCGAGATGGGCGCACCTGGACCTGCGGGGGCCGCGCGTTCGACGAGGGCGAGGCGTTCGGGTCTCGTCAGTGGGCCGGGTCGGCGCTGTACGACGATGACGGCACGCTCTATCTCTACTACACCGCCTCCGGAACCCGCGGGGAAACGGAACTCACGTATACCCAGCGGATCGCCGTCGGTGCCGGTGGGACGATTGACACCACTGACGGCGTCACGATCACCGGCCCGTTCGAACACGAGATTCTCCTCGAGCCCGATGGCGACCGATACGAACGAGAAGACCAGTCACGGGGCATGATATACACGTTCCGCGATCCGTGGTTTTTCGAGGATCCCGAGACGGGTGAGACGTGTCTCCTGTTCGAGGCGAACACGCCGATTCCGGACCCAGCCAACGCACCGTACGACGAAGCGCCGGCCAACCTCGAGTTCAACGGCAGCATCGGCATTGCGACCTCCCGGACGGGTGACCCAACCGAGTGGGAACTCGAGGACCCGCTACTCGAGGGGGTGGGAATGAACCAGGAACTCGAGCGGCCACACATCGTCGTTGCCGACGGCCAGTATTACCTCTTCATCTCGAGTCACGAACACACCTTCGCGCCGGGACTCGAAGGATACGACGCCCTCTATGGCTTCGTCGCCGACTCACTGCGAGGGGCGTACGAGCCACTCAACGGGTCCGGGCTGGTCCTGACGAATCCGGCTTCGGCACCGTTTCAGACCTATTCGTGGCTCGCGTTCGCCCACGACGAGGAGGTACTGGTCAGCAGTTTCTTCAACTACTACGACCTCCGGGGGCTCTCACTGGACGACGTCGCCGCGTTACCACCGGCCGCCCAACAGGAGAAATTCGGCGGGACGCTCGCTCCGACGGCTCGTCTCGTCCTCGAGGGGACGAAAACCCGCTTCCTCGACGTGCTCGACCACGGGCATATTCCACTGCCGACGGAACCACTTCCACCCACACTCGAGTCGTACACGGCCGAGGAAGGGGACCACGAGCGGGGAGAGTATCAGTCCTCAGACTGTCGGCTGTAGCTGTGTGAAGATCCGCCCCACCGGGATGGGGCGGGATTCTTGAAAGACTGACAGCCGACAGTATAACTTACGCCGTCCAGATCGAGCCGAGTTCCCAGGCCTCGAGGGACTCGAGAATCGCCGTGCCACCGATCGCTGCGATCGAGATCCCAGTCGCATCCTCGCGGGTCGGGTAGAGCCGTGTCGTCAGGCAGTGGCGCTCGTTGGCGAAAATCTCGAGCGTCGAGCCATCGAGAAAGAGCCGGATGGAAAGCGGTTCGTCGATCGGCGTAATCGGCATGCTAACCGGCTCGCCTGCGGTTCGTTCGTCGAGACTCGCGTGTGCCCGGTCGACGATGAGTTCGTTCCCGTTCGTGTATCGAATCGGCGTCCGTTCCGCCCCGTCCGGCGTTTCACACAGGGTCAGTTCGAAGGCGTCCGCGTCGTCGAGGCGGATCGTCGTCTCGAGTTCGAGGTGTCGACCACCAGCCTCGAGTGTCCGCGTCTCGTCTGTGAGGCGGGCCGTCCCGGTCTGACTGCAGAGCGTTCGACCGCGGAGGTCCTCGAGTTCGGCTGCAGGGCGCTGTCGGAGTTGACCGTGGTCGTCGAGGTCGATCACGCGAGGCACCGACAGTGCCCCGGACCAGCCAGCGTCCCACTGTGCGTGTTCGTCACGGTCTTCTTTGATCCAGCCCCAGGTGAGCCAGCGGTCGCCATCGTCGAGCGACTGGGGCGCGTACCAGCAGCCGTGATCGAGGAGTCCGGTCGAGTCCGAGTCGAACTGATAGCTCTCGGGATCGTACTGGCCGAGGTAGTACCGGACCGCACGGTAGTTCGAGATGTGCATGAGGTCGGCGTCCTCGAAGGTGAGAATCTCCGGACATTCCCACATGCCGCCGTCACGTTCCGGCTCTCCGGTCATGATGGGGCCGCGGTAGGTCCACTCCGTCAGGTCGTCATCGGGACAGGTATAGACCAGTGTCGTTCCGCCGCCGTCTTCGACGCCGGAGCCGATGAAGTGGTGCCAGACGCCATCGAACTCGAGCAGACAGTGGTCACGGAACTCGGCATCCCAGTGCTCGCTCGAGCGGAGGCGGGGGTCAGTCGGGGCGTCGTCGATCACCGGGTTCGACGTGGTCTTCTCAAACCTGTCGAGGGTGCTGTCCGTCGCTGTGGCCAGACAAGGGAGTTGTCGCGTGCCGCGGCCACCGGTGTAAAGGAGACGAGCCTCACCGACGTCGACTGCACAGCCCGACCAGCAGCCGTCCCGGTCCGGGCCGTCAGGGTCCGGGGTGAGCGCAACTGGCCGGTCGGACCAGGTGACCAGGTCCTCACTGACGGCGTGGCCCCAGTGAATCGAGTTGTGATACGGCCCGCCGGGATTGTACTGATAGAAGGCGTGGTAGGTCCCCTCGTATTCGATCAACCCATTAGGGTCGTTGAGCCAGTTCGCTGGTGGCGTGAGGTGATATCGCGGGACGTGTGGATCAGGTCCCAGGCGGTCGCGGGCCGCTGTCAACCCATCGATGGATTTCGGTCGCCCCTCGAGTGCCAGTCCCTCGGTCGCGAGCATCGACAGGGCATTTCGGACGAGTCGGTCACGGTTATCCACGACGTGTTCGGGACCCTCGTCAACGAACCGAATCCCAGCTCCGAGGCCGAGGACGCTGCCTGCGCCAACCCGCCAGCCGACCGTGGTGACCTGATCGGGTGCCTCGTCGTGGGGATACAGGGCGCTCGCGAGCACTTCGCCGCGTTCGGGCAACACTGGGCCGTACCGGGCTTCCTCACCCGGCACTGGGTGTGCAGCCGTCTGAATCCGGAGGTCGTCGAATCCATCGAACAGCGCGTGGTCGTGATAGAGTGACTTACAGAGCAGCCCCGTCGGCCCTTCGTGGAGGTACGGCGCTGGGCCGACGGGATCGATTCCCAGGGGCTCGATGGCCTCGAGCGCCCGCCCCGAAAGCAAGAGACCACCGCCACCCTCCAGGTGGTCCTCGATCGTTGGCCGGGCGTCCGAGAGCCACTGGAGGTCGTCGATCGGTCGGCCGCGGTGCCACCAGAGCACGTCCCAGTCGGGGGCGTCGTCGATCCTGAGCAACTGCCCAGGGGAACACTCCTCGAGTGAGACCCCGAGCCGGTCACTCGCCTCGAGTGCAGCCCGTTGGTCGGGGTCCGGCGGTTGGGCGTCGTCGAGCAGAAAGCCGACGGACGCGACGGAATCAGTCATCGACGTACTCTGGGTGCGCCGACTATTAAAGGACTATCGCCGGAAGATGCGGACGCCGTCTCTCACAATCGATCGTTTTACTCGGGTGCCGTCGACCACTGCGGCCCGTGTTCAGGCCGCGTCGTCGACGATCACGACCGCCGACTCGGTTTCAGTCATCGTTCCCGAGCCGGAGTAGGTTCGCTCGTATTCGACCTCGAAGAGGTCGTCTGCGAGGGTCTCGCCCGCAACCGCAAGCCCGTCGTCAGTGATCTCGAACTCGCCGGCGTCGATCGCGGCGTCGATCTCGCCGACTTTGGCCCCGTATTTCGGCCCGAGCGTAGCGTACTCGAGGTCGATCGAGGCGATCTCGGTCGTGATCTCCGGTGGTTCCTCGAGCACCTCGAGGTCCTGGACGTGGGTCACGTCCTGGATCGCCGTTTCGAAGCCGGAAATGGGACCGTGGACGGCCACGGACTCGAGCGGTTCGTTGAGCGGGAGTTGCCGTTCGCTCTTGTATCGCCGGAGCGCGGAGATGACCTCCATCGCCGTCTCGCCCGCCTCGAGGTCGGCCTCGTAGCCTCGTGGTGCCGGCCAGGCCTTGGTGTGGATGCTCTCGAAGGCGTCGGGGCGGCCCTCGCCGTACACCGTCTGCCAGATCTCTTCGGTGACGTGGGGCATGATGGGAGCCCAGAGGAGCAAGAAGGTCCGGTGGGCCGTCCGCAGGGCATACTGCGTCGAGGGGCTGTCGTCACGCGTTTTCGCGATCTCGAGGTAGTCATCACAGAACGTATTCCAGAAGAACGTCCGGAGCTGGTTGCGCGCTTTGGCGAACTCGTAAGCCTCGAAGTGAGCCGTCAGTGTGTCGATGGCGTCGTCGAGTTCGGCCAGGAGCCACCGGTCGATCGGCTCGAGTTCGTCGGGTTCCGGTGGATCCCGAGGAGCCAGCGTGTCGATCAGCTTCGAGGCGTTCCAGAGTTTCCGCAGGAGTTTCTCTCCCGCGACGATATCCTGTTCCTGGAACGGGAAGTCGTCACCGACGGCGGCGCTGGCCGCCCAGAAGCGGACGGCGTCGACGGGGTACTCCGCGAGGACGGCCGCCGGTTCGACGACGTTGCCACGGGATTTGGACATCTTCTCCCGGTTCTCATCGAGCACGTGGCCGTTGATCAGCGTCGCGTCGAACGGGACCTCGCCCGTGTGTTCGTAGCACTTGACGATGGTGTGGAACAGCCAGAACGAGATGATGTCGTGACCCTGTGGACGCAGGTCGAACGGATAGAGTTCTGGGTTGGCCATCTCGAAGTCCTGCGTCTCCTCGTTCCAGTCCCACCCGGCGTTGATCAGCGGCGTCAGCGACGAGGTCGCCCAGGTGTCGAAGACGTCCTCTTCGGGTTCGAACTCGTCGTGCCCACACGCTGCACACGTGTCGACTGGCGGCTCATCGGAAAGCGGGTCGACTGGCAGGTCAGCCTTTTCGGCCAAGACTTCGGTGTCACACTCGCTGCAGTACCAGACGGGGAACGGAATCCCCGAGTCGCGCTGGCGGGAGATGAGCCAGTCCCACTCGAGGCCCTCGATCCAGTGGCGGTACCTGGTAAACATCTTCTCGGGGTACCAGTCCATGGCCTCGCCGGCCTCGAGGTAGGCGTCTTTGTGGTCGAGGACGTTGATGTACCACTGCTTCGAAACCCGGTACTCGACGGGCGTGTCACAGCGTTCGTGGACGCCGACGTCGTGGACGATCTCGCGTCGGTCCCGGAGGTGGCCGGTTTCCTCGAGGTCTTCGACGATGGCTTCCCGGGCCGTTTCGGTGTGCATGCCCTCGTAGTCGCCAGCGAGGTCGGTCATCGTCGCCGTTTCGTCGATTGCAACGCGAAGCGGGAGGCCGTGGGCCTGGTACCACTCGATGTCGTTCTGATCACCGAAGGTACAGCACATGACGATTCCGCTGCCTTTCTCCATGTCGACCCGCTCGTCTTCGATGATCGGCACCTCGTGGCCGAAGATCGGGATACGGGCGGTTTCGCCGACGAGGTCGCGGTTGTCGTCATCGTCGGGATGGACGAAGACCGCGACACAGGCCGGGATGAGTTCCGGCCGGGTCGTGGAGATGACGAAGTCCTCGCGTGGTGGGTTCGAGCCGGCGAGTTCGAACGCGATGTCGTTGAAGTGTGACTGGCGCTCGTCGTCTTCGGTCTCGACCTGTGAGATGGCGGTTTCACACTCGGGACACCAGATCGCCGGGGCCTTCTTGCGGTACTCCCGACCCTGTTCGTAGAGATCGACGAACGAGAGCTGTGAGATCCGCTGGAC